>JBOGGB010000172.1:0-1861 GCA_050743605.1 Acidimicrobiales bacterium | reverse complement strand
CCTCGAGACCGATCGTGCCGTCTACCTGGCGCAGGCATCCGACCTGAAGGCAGAGGCGGACTCGCTCGCCCAAGAGCGCGAGCCAGGGGATGTGCAGTTCGACGAGGAGTCCGGCGAGGGCGGGACCGTCACCGTCGATCGCGAGCGCGACTTGGCGCTGTCGGCGCAGGCGCTGGCCGCCGTCGAAGAGATCGACGCCGCCCTGGTGAAGGTGGCGAGCGGCTCGTACGGCGTGTGCCAGCGATGCCAGCAGCCGATCCCAAAGCCAAGGCTGAAAGCGCTGCCCTACGCAAGCTTGTGCGTCGCCTGCAAGAGCGGAGGGCTGTCGCGACGCTGACCGGAGGACGTCGGCGTGTCCTCCTCGTCACTGCCGTCGTCACGGCGGTGACGATCGCGGCAGACCAAGCGACCACTTCGTGGGCGGTCGCGGACCTGCATCACCCGGTACATCTCGTAGGCCCGCTCGGCCTCGCGCTCGAGTACAACTCGGGAACGGCGTTCAGCCTGCTCACCGGCGCGGGGACCTGGCTCGTCGTCGTCGTCGTGGTGCTCCTGCTGCTCGTGGGCTGGTTGGCCTGGCGCGCGCGGCGCCGCCTGCTCGCAGTCGCCTACGGGCTGGTGCTGGGCGGTGCCGTCGGCAACCTGGCCGACCGGCTCCTGCGCGGCCATCGCGGGAACGTGGTGGACTTCGTCACGCTCAGCCACTGGCCGACCTTCAACGTCGCCGACGCATGCATCACCGTCGGAGTGGTCCTGCTCGCCGTCGGTCTGGCGTTTCCAGTGCGCGGCGCCGGCCACCGTCACGGAGGCGAGCACGCGCGTGCCGAGGTGACCACGCGCGCGGGGTCGCGGTGATGAGCGACCCGCCAGGGCGCTTCGCCGGGGCGGTCCCGGCTGCGCTCGCCGGGGTGCGAGTGGACCGCGTGGTGTCGATCCTCACCGGGGTGTCGCGGGCCGAGGCGGCAGGGCTCCTCGAGGCCGGGCTGGTCCTCCTCGACGGGCGGCCGCTTACGCGTCGGAGCACGCCCGTCGCCACGGGGAGCACGCTCGTCGTGGAGCCCCCGCCGAAGCCCGCGGCGCTCGAGCCTGATCGGGACGTGCCCTTCGACGTGGTCTACGAGGACGCGGACCTGGTCGTGGTCGACAAGCCAGCCGGTGTCATCGTCCACCCAGGCGCGGGCAGGCGCGGTGGGACGTTGATCGCCGGCCTCGTGGCGCGCTACCCGGACATCGGCGCGCTGGCGGCAGTCTCGGACCCCGCGCGACCGGGCGTCGTCCACCGCCTCGACAAGGGGACGTCGGGGCTGCTCGTCGTCGCGCGCTCGGCCGTCTCGTACAGCTCCCTCGTGCACCAGATGGGAGCGCGTACCGTGGGTCGCCGCTACCTGGCGCTCGTGGCAGGCGTCGTGCGCGACGAGCGCGGCATGGTCGACGCGCCGGTGGGCCGGTCCACGCGCACGCCGACCAAGATGGCGGTGACGCCGGCAGGACGTCCGGCGAGGACGCGTTACGCGGTCGTGGAGCGGGTCTCGCGGCTCTTCGACGGCCACGGATGGACGGAGCGCCCCGCGACGCTCCTCGTGTGCACCCTCGAGACGGGGCGCACCCATCAGATCAGGGTGCACCTCGCCGCGATCGGGCATCCGGTGGTGGGGGACGACCGCTACGGGATGGCGGCGGCGAGGGGCATCCTCGAGCCTCCGCGGTTGTTCCTGCATGCCGCGGAGCTCTCGCTCGACCACCCGGTGTCGGGCTCCCGGATGACGTGGACCTCGCCCCTTCCCTCGGACCTCCGCAGCGCCCTGACAGCGGCGCCCTGAGGGGCGCCCCCCGTCGTCATCAGCCGAGCGAGGGACGTCAG
>JBOGGB010000171.1:0-1536 GCA_050743605.1 Acidimicrobiales bacterium | reverse complement strand
CCACAGTGCGTACGAGACTACGGGGTGTGCGGAGGGCGGTGATGCGCCGGTCACCTGCCACAGGCAGGCAGCGCCGGCGACTGACGACTCGAGCGCAGGACCGCCAGTAATGTGCCGGCCGGTGAGCAGGCAACCCGGAGCCTCAGACGACTTGCTCCCGGTGCTGCTGGAAGGGGCGCGGGCGGTGCGTGCCGCCCTCGACGGGATCGACCCCGCGGACCGCCGCCGGAGCGGCACGCGGCGGGGTCAGTACGCCTTGGACATCACGGCCGACGCAGCCGTGCGCGCCGTGCTCCACCGCGAGGGGCTCGGGGTGCTGTCCGAAGAGTCCGGCCTTTCTGGCCCCGCGTCGGAGCTCATCGTCGTCGTGGACCCCGTCGACGGATCGACCAACGCCTCGCTCGGGATCCCGTGGTACTCGACGAGCCTGTGCGTCCTCGACAAGGGTGGTCCCCTGGTGGGGCTCGTTGTCCACCAGGTGTCCGGAACCCGGTACCACGCCGTTCGAGGCGAGGGGGCGTTTCGGGACTCGACCCCGATCGCTCCCACGGCGGCGACCGAGCTCTCCCAAGCGATCGTGGGCATCTCGGGGTTTCCGCGTGCCTACCCCGGCTGGTCGCAGTTCCGGGCGCTCGGCGCCGCGTCCTTGGACATGTGCGCAGTCGCCGAAGGCGTTCTCGACGCGTACCGGGTCGTGGGACGCTCGGCGCTGTCGGTGTGGGACTACGTCGCCGCGATGCTCGTGTGCGCAGAGGCGGGAGCCGCCGTCGCCGAGCGCGACGGGCTCGACCTCGTCGTTCGGGACGGATCCCCGCGCAGGCCGATCGTGGCCGCGACCCAGGCATTGCTGGCGCAGGTGTCGGCAGCAGAGCTCTGACGAGCGGGGTTATTGCGCGCCCGTCGATGGATGCGCACAATTGGTCCGCTTGCACCTCGGCCGGGTCGCCGTCGTCGAGAGTCTGGCGGAGCGTCGGGCGTTTAGCTCAGTTGGTAGAGCAGCTCGCTTACAACGAGCAGGTCGTCGGTTCGAGTCCGGCAGCGCCCACTAGTTGGAACCAGGGACCACTAAATGTGTCACGGCGCGAGACGTCGACTTGGGAGCGGTTTGGTCGGGTTGTCCGCCAGGTTGGTGGGGATGCCGGCTCGTATGAGTTAGGTGGATTGGATGACGACGGGCTCGACCACGACGAGGCGGTGGACGAAGGCTTGGGCCGCTGCTTTGCGTCGGGCGCCGGTGCCGTGGGTGATGATGTCTTCGAGTTCGGTGCGTAGGTTGTCGAGGTCGGTTTGGGCGGGTGGGTCGGAGGCGGCGAGGTAGGCAGCTTCTTCGAGCTCGTCGCGTCGGGCTTTGAGGGTGCGGGCTCGGTCGCCGAGGTCGCGGACGCGGGGTCCGAACATGTCGTCGCTGATGGTGCCGGCCTCGAAGGCGAGGATGTAGCGCTCGATGGCGGCTTCGGTTTTTTTCAGCTCGGCGGTGACGGCGTCGATCTCTTCGCGATGTTGGCGGGTGCTGGTGGCGACCTGGTTGGTTTTGAC
>JBOGGB010000170.1:0-2408 GCA_050743605.1 Acidimicrobiales bacterium | reverse complement strand
GTGCAGCATCGGTCACCGGGGTGACGATTGGGGCGACGGCGCTGCTCCTCGTCTGGGCTCATCAGCTCACCAGCGAGCAGCGAAACGGTGGCGACGGCTGGTACAGCGCGATGTTTCTCGCCTGGGCGGCGTTGGTGGCGGTCGCGCTCGCGGCTTGGACCGTCGTTGGGGTATCTACGGCGCGCCGCCTCCGTCTCACCCGGCTCGTCCTGCGGATCCAGTGCGCGCTCGCAACCGTCGTTGCTCCGGCTATGGCGCTGATGCTTGCGGCCACCGCCGTGTGGTGGGCATCGATGGCGACCGAAGCCCCGTCGTTTCTAACGTGGACCCGGGGGGGTGCTCCCGTGAATCCGTGGTTGGGATTGACGGTTGCTCTCATGGTGGCGGCCACCAGTCTCGGGATAAGTGGTATCACTCGTATCAGCCGCAATCTGGAAGGCCTGCGCGCTGCATAGTGTGTCGCCGTTCACGGACGCGCCTCTCACCCTGGCGAGCACCGTGACGACGCCGTCCGTAGAATTGAGATCCGGGTTCCCGTCAGCACGTGCCCACGAGGCTGCCCGACGTCGACAAGCTGGACCGAAGGAGAGAAGGGCATCCCAACCACGCTCACCGAGGTCGAGTCCGGAACGGCACCGACGTCGTCTCGCAGGTGAACCGTTGGGGCCTTGTCAATAGCTACAGAGCCAAGCAACTCCCTGCCGCAGATGTTCGGCAGACGCTGTGCTGCGCCATCCTGCGGCAATTCTCCTCGACGACACCGCCGCCTCGCCGATGTGCTATCCGTGGCGAACTGATGACCAAAAGAGCGGGCGGACCGACGAAGTCAGTGTAGGGCCACGCTCACGCTCCGCGAGGGCAAGGACTCGCCATCGAGTTGGACTGACCGCCAAAGCGCAAAGGCTGCAGGCGCTCATCGGCTGCTGCACAGTGCTATAAGCCTGGCGGAAGAAGCCGTCGATGAGAAAGGTGGCGTTGAACAGACCGAACCCGCGATCGCCACGTAGGGTCGACCACAAAGGTGTTGTTCGCCGGAGTCGCTGCAACCATCCGACGCGGACCGACGTCGGTGACGGACTGGGTTGTCGCCGAGGCGAGATCGCTTCCCCTTGGCGCCGCCGTGGGCAACCTCGCTACCGCACTGGTCGAACTCGGCGAGTGGGACGAGGCTGCACTTGTGTTTCACGACGCGCTTGACGTTGACCACCTCGACCACGATGAGGTCCACGTCAAAGCTGGGTGGTTGGTGGGGTTGCGCGGCGTCGCAGGTGGGATCACCATCGAACAGGAGTCTGTGCCTCGCTCCCGCGAAAGTGAGGATCCGCAGGACCAGGCCGCGGTCGGCGTCCTCGATGCTCTCGCGTTCCTGCACTCAGGGGATGTCGCCGGCGCGCTCGGTCATGCCATGGGGGTCCTGGACAAGGCCGACACCCTGGGGATCGGTGCCGACACTCAACGCTGGGCTTGGCCGCTCGCCGCACGCGCCCCCCGGAGCCTCGGCGAGGTCACGACTCTCGGCACCCTCCTTGCCGTGCTCGACGCCCACCCGGTCGGCCACCTGCCCAAGGTCCGCCGAGCCGAACACCAACTCGCGGCAGCCCTCTTTGCACCCGACGCTGAGCGCGAAGACGGCTCGAGCGTCATTGCGGTGGCCGGTGCCGTTGGCTCCTTCGAGAGGTCGGGAACCCGTACCAGCTCGCCCACGGCCTCATCGACTATGCCGAAGTCCTCTTGCGTGCCGGCGCTGACGGAGCCGGCGCAGCGCTGGCCGAGGCTAAGGACATCGCGTAGAAGTTGGGCTGCCCGCCGCTCCTTACGCGAGCCGCGTGCGTTGGCGCGCTTTACGCACGCGCTGCGCGTCGAGCTGACTACGGTCTCGATGCTCGGTGCGAACCACAGCCCGTCGTCGTCTGCGGCAAGGGTGATGCGGACAAGCGGCGGCATGCTGACTCGGGTGAGAACCAGACCGGTGGTGAGTGAGATGCGCAACACCTGGGATGGCAGATTGGGCCCCCCTGAGCCGCCACCTGGGTTGCCGACGCTGTACAGCCACAGGTACCCACCCCCGTACGTCCACTCCGGTCGGGTGTCGGAAGATGTCAAGTACTTCGTCACGACCGGGCCGAGCCGAAACGAACCTGTGGTACCGACGCGCACCGCGATGCGTACCTCGCCGACGTTGTTTCCCCGCGGCGTCACCGACTCGACCGGCATGACGTTCTCGCCGTCGACCAGGGGATCGTCACACGAAGTGGACCGCGTCGAGGCGATCCGAAGCGAGGTCGGCTGGAGTGCGGCGAGCGCGCATCCCGAGCGTGAACTCGCGCCGACGAAGAGGTGCCCGTCGATGGCACCAAGCGTGTTCCCGTACGACGATGTAGGCGGGATGGCCTTGAACGGGATCGTGA
>JBOGGB010000169.1:0-3340 GCA_050743605.1 Acidimicrobiales bacterium | reverse complement strand
AGGGTGGTGACGTCCGACCGCGGCTCGGCGAAGCAGCAATTCCCCCCTATCGAGCCCTGTGCACGGACTCGCGGATTACCGACCGACTGAGTATTTGAAGCCTTGAGCACCACCCGTTCGTGCCTTTGGGGATCACCGATCGTGCGAGTGGGCGCCAGTAGCCGCAAGACTGGGAGCCACTGGCGCCCTCCCGCTCTGGTTACGTCGTGGCTGCGGTGTGCTGGCGCATGTTGTAGCTGCCGGTATCGATCCAGATCGCGTTGTGGATGATCCGGTCCATGATGGCGTCAGCGTGGACGCCCGAGCCGAGCCGCTCGTGCCAGTCCTTCTTCAGATACTGGGTGCAGAGCACCGTTGACGCTCGGCCGTAGCGGCGCTCCATGAGCTCGAGCAGCATGGTGCGCAGGGAGTCGGTGGGACGGTCGAGCAACCACTCGTCGATGACGAGCAGCGTGAAGGCCGCGTACTTGCGCAAGAACTTGCCCGTCCCTCCGGGCTTGTCCTGGGCGGCGACCCACGCGTCTTCCAAGTCGGGCATGCGGATGTAGTGGGCACGCAGGCGGTGCTCACAGGCGCGTTTCGCGATCGCACACCCGAGATACGACTTCCCCGACCCGGTGAACCCGTTGAACACGACGTTCTGCTGGCGGGTGATGAACGCACACGAGCCGAGCTCCAAGAGCACGCCCCTGTCCAGGCCTCGCTCGCTGGCCAGGTCGACGCGGCGCAGGTCCGCGTCCGGATAGCGCAGCCCTGCACGCCGGACGAGCCCGGTCACCTTGGAGTGGGTGAACGACGCGTACGCGTCGTCGACCGCGAGCCCGAGACGCTCCCCGAACGAGAGCCCCGCTGCCAGAGCTTCGTCGTGAGCCTCGATCGCGCTGAGCAGGTCCGAAGCGTTCATCTCGCGCAGCTTGCGCCTGGTCTCGGTGTCGAGGCTCGTCACAGCGTTCCCCCGGCGTAGTAGTCGCCGCCGCGCACGTAACCGCCGGCCTCGTGGGCAGGGGGATCCACCGGTCCTCCGGTCTTGTCCTGGCCGGTGTCGAGGATCGGTCGCAGGTGCGCGTAGCGCGGCGAGCGGACCGGACCCGCGAGTGCGAGCTCGCACGCGGCCTCCACCCTGGCACCAGAGAAGCGACGCGACAGGCGCAGGATCGCGAGAGCCGGGTCGATGCCCTGGTCCTCGAGCGCGACGGACTCGAACACCCGAGCGACGACCTCCTGGGTGGCCGGCCCGATCCGTTGAGCCCACGCATCGACGCGACCCCGGTCCCACTCCTTGAAGCCGTGGCCCTCGGGGAGATCTGCCTCGTTGGTCCGGTACTCGTTCACGGCCGTAGCTGGCAGGAGCAGGTGGCTCGTCAGGCGCTCGTCGTGGCGGTAGATCTCGATCGTCGTGTCCGTGACGCGCAGGTCCACGCTCGTGCCGATGTGGACAAAGGGGACCGAGTAGAAGTTCTTCGCCCACACGACGTGACCGTTGCGCGCCACCCTGCGCCCGTAGGCCCAGGCAGCTATCTCGAAGGGAGCGGCCGGAAGCGGGCCCAAGAGTGGGCGCTCCTCGGCCTCGAACACGCTTCTCCTCGACCCCGGGCGCTTTTGGAACGGCTGGGCGTTGTACGCGTCGATCTGCTCCCTGATGCGCGCTTGGAGCTCGGCCAGGGTCGCGAACGTCTCGGCGCGCAGGCTCGCGATCACCCAGGTGGCCACGTGGCCGACCGTGTTCTCGACGCTCGCCTTGTCCTTGGGCTTCCTCACCCTGCCGGGCAGCACCGCCGCCGAGTAGTGCGCGGCCATCTCGCGGTACGCGCTGTTCAGGACCACCTCGCCTTCTCTCGGGTGAGAGATCACGCCGGTCTTCAAGTTGTCTGGCACGATGCGCGCGACGGTGCCCCCGAGGAAGGTGAACATCGCCACGTGCGCGCGGAGCCACGACCGCTCGGTCATGTCCGAGGTGGCCCAGACGAACGCGTATCGGCTGAACGGGAGACAGCCCACGAACAGGTACACCTTGGTCGTCTCGCCGCTCAGGGGATCTGACAGGTGCATCGTCGGCCCGGACCAGTCGACCTCGACGCTGCGGGCGGCCTTGTGGCCTACCCTCGAGGAGGCCCCGATCACGTTCGCGTAGATCGCGTAGAGCCGACAGAACCGGTCGTAGCCCATCGCCACCTGGCCGGCCTCGGTGGTCACGTCGACGTACTCTCCGTGCAGCAGCTTGAGCGTGACGCCGACGCGTGCCAGCTCGCGGTGCACCTTCGTCCAGTCGGGCTCGGAGAACACGCTCTCGTGCACCCCGCGGCCGGGGAACAGCGCCTCGTAGACATCGCCCTCGGACATGGACGCAGCAGCGTTCGGGGACAGCCCACAGCGATCGGCCGCATCGAGCACCGCTTGCACACTGCGTCTCGACATGCCCTGTCCGGCAGCGATCGCCCGCCCCGAGAGGCCCTGCGCTCGCAGCTCGAGCACGAGCTTCGCCTTGATCTTCCGTACCATCGCGGTACTCCTTCCACCACGTGGCCCTCACATGGTGGGAGGAGGCTATTCAGGTGGTCCCCAACCGCCCCGGTCCTGGCCCCCACGCGTGCCACTCGCGTTCTCGTCGGGTGGCTCCCAACCGCCCCGGTCGTGGCGTCCAGTAGAGCGAATATTCACATGCGGGCGCTTCGGACATCGGCGCGCTCTTCTATCCAGTCAGCGACGAGCCGTCTGCGCGCTTCGTCCATGGTCGGCGACGCATGCACCCGGCCCTGACGCTCGTAGGCGGCGAGCGCTCGTGAGACCTCGCCGTGGCGAAGCTCGTCCAGGGCTGCGCGCTCCCAGGCCTGCGCCTGGCGGCGGTTCACGTCGAGCGTTGCGGCGCCGAGCCGCCCTGCGAGTGCGGCGAAGGCGCCTCCGGCTGCGATCTCGGGGAGCTGGCGGTGGTCGCCGACGAGGATGACCTTCGTGCCCGATGTGCGCGCACGGTCGAGAAGGCGGGCCAGGTCGCGCGTCCCCACCATGCCGGCCTCGTCGACGACGAGAACGTGGAGAGGCGCGGCCGCGGGGGTCGGAGTCTCTGTGGGGCGAGACCGGTCGCCGCCGAGGAGGCGGGCGATGGTGCGCGATGGGATCCCTGCGCCTTCTTCGAGCCCGGCCGCAGCACGCGCGCTGAGCGCGGTGCCTGCGATCTTGTAGCCCGCGGCTTCGAAGGCCTCTCGCGCCGCGGCGAGCGCGGTGGTCTTGCCCGCACCAGCCTTGCCGACCACTACCTCGACGCCGGATCCCGAGGTGGTCACACGCTCCACCATCAGGCGCTGGTCGTCCGAGAGGTGCGCGTGGCGCGCGAGGGCGGCGT
>JBOGGB010000168.1:0-9783 GCA_050743605.1 Acidimicrobiales bacterium | reverse complement strand
CTTCGGGGACGTAATCTGAAAATCTCCAACATAATCCTCGACGAGGCGCAGAACACCACGCCCGAGCAGATGAAGATGTTCCTCACCCGCAGCGGGTTCGGCTCCAAGTGCGTGGTCACCGGCGACGTCACCCAGATCGACGTTCCCGGCGGACGGTCCGGCCTCGTCGGCCTGGACGCGGTGCTCGGCGAGGTGCCCGGGATCGCCTTCGTGCACCTCACGCGACGTGACGTCGTACGTCACCAGATCGTGGCGGAGATCGTCCGCGCGTACGAGGAGGCAGAGCACTCCGGCGATGGCGATTGACGTCTTCACCGCCGACGAGCAGGCGGATTGCGAGGTCGACCTCGATCGATGGGCCGAGCTCGCCCGTGCGGTGCTCGTGGAGCGTCGTGTCCGCGGTGACGTCGAGGTGTCGCTCCTCTTCGTGGACGAATCGTCGATCGCCGCGCTGAACCAACGGTTCCTCGGTCGTGAGGGCCCTACTGACGTGCTTGCCTTCCCCATCGAGGACGATCCGCTTCCAGGCGGACGCGCTCCGGACTCGGGGGGGACGGGGCCTGGCGCCGAGGCCGAGGACGAGCCGCTGACGCTCCTCGGCGACGTCGTGATCTGCCCGACGGTCGCCGAGCACGACGCGGCCGAGCACGGCGTCGCCTTCGAGGACGAGGTGGCGCTCCTCGTGGTGCACGGCCTCCTGCACCTTCTGGGCTTCGATCACGAGACAGATCGGGAGGCGGAGGCGATGGAGCGCCTCGAACGTGAGCTCCTGGCGCGCCACCACGAGGGGACCGGCCCCTCGTGATCCTCGTCGTACCCGTCGCCGCGACCGCAGGGTTCCGTGCGACCGACGGCGTGCTGCTCGCTGTCATCGTCGTGCTCCTGGCGGGGTCCGGCCTCCTTGCCCTCGCCGAGACGAGCCTCGTTCGGACGAGCCGGGTGAAGGCGAGGGCGCTCGTGGACGAGCGCCGCCACGGGGCGCGCACGCTCGTGCGGCTCGTCGAGCATCCCGAGCAATTCCTGAACCCGATCCTCCTCCTCGTCCTCATCTGTCAGCTGGTGTCGGCGACCCTCGTGGGTGTGCTCGCCTCCGCGTGGCTCGGGGCGTGGGGGGTGGCGATCGGCACGGTGTTCGAGGTCGTGGTGATCTTCGTGCTGTTCGAGGCGGTGCCGAAGAACTGGGCCGTGCACAATCCCGAGCGAGCGGCGCTCTTCACCGCCCCGATCGTGGCCACGCTCATACGGTTCCCGCCGGTGAGGGCCATCTCCGCGGTGCTGATCGGCCTCGCGAACCTCTTCATCGGTCGCCACGGAGACGCGAACATCCCGCCTCCGCGGGTGACCGAGTCGGAGCTCTTGGCGATGGCCGACGTGGCCCAGGCTGAAGACGTGATCGAACTCCAGGAGCGGACCTTCATCCACTCGATCATCGACTTCGGCGACGCGGTCGTCCGTGAAGTCATGGTGCCCCGCCTCGACATGTTCACCCTGGACGCGGGCGTCGCGGTCCACGACGCGCTCTCCCAGGTGCTCGCCGCGGGGCGGAGCCGGGTCCCCGTCCGCCAGGGGGACGCCGACGACATCGTGGGCATTGCCTACGCCAAGGACCTCATGCGCTCCGAGCACGACGGCCGCGGTCAAGACCTCGTGCGGTCGCACCTTCGTTCGGCTCACTTCGTCCCGGAGACCAAGCACCTCACCTCGCTCCTGCGGGAGATGCAGGAGGCGAAATTCCACATGTCGGTCGTCGTCGACGAGTACGGAAGCACCGTGGGGCTCGTCACCCTGGAGGACCTCATCGAAGAGCTCGTCGGCGAGATCGTCGACGAGTACGACGTCGAGGAGCCGGTCGTCGAGACCCTCCCCGACGGGAGCGTGGTCGTCACGGGTCGCATGGCGATTGACGACCTCGACGACCTGCTCGGCACCGAGCTGCCCCAGGATGGCTGGGACACGGTCGGGGGGCTCGTTCTCGCCGTCAGCGGGCACGTTCCGACCGAGGGCGAGTCCGTCGACGTCGACGGCGTCCGGCTGGTCGCCCAGCGCGTGCAGGGACGCCGGATCTCGCGGGTCCGGATCGAGCGCACCGCGCGAGCAGGCGTCGCCGACGACACAGAGGGTTAGGGCAGGTGAGGTCGGGTTTCGTCGCGGTTGTCGGCCGGCCGAACGTGGGGAAGTCGACGCTCGTGAACCGGATAGTGGGCACCAAGGTGTCGATCGTCTCGTCGCGGCCGAACACCACGCGCCACAGCGTTCGCGGCATCCTTCACCGTCCGGGCGCGCAGGTCGTGCTCGTCGACACCCCTGGATTCCACCGGCCGCGCACGCTGCTCGGCGAGCGGCTCGTCGAAGCGGCAGGCGCCGCCCTCGACGACGTGGACGTCGCACTCGCGGTGCTCGACGCGACCGCACCGGTCGGGCCGGGCGACCGTCTGGTGCTCGCACGCGCGATCGCGGCCGGAGGCAGCCTCTTCGCAGTGCTGAACAAGGTCGACCGCACGCGGCCTACCGGAGTGCTCGCGCAGCTCGCCTCGGTGGCGTCCGCGATCGACGAGCTGGGGGGGGACGCCGCCGAGTACTTTCCCGTCTCGGCGCGCACCGGTGAGGGGATGGACGGGCTCGTGGACGCGATCGTCGAGCTTCTGCCCGAGGGCCCGCCGTACTATCCGCCCGAGATCCTGAGCGACGCTCCCGAGGCGCTTCGGGTCGCTGAGCTCGTGCGTGAGCAACTGCTGCGGCGAGCACGGGAGGAGCTTCCCCACTCCATCACGTGTCGGGTGACGGAGTGGGAGTGGCCAAGGGTTCGTTGCGAGATCGTGGTCGAGCGCAGCTCGCAGAAGGGCATCGTTATCGGCCGCGGGGGGGAGGTGTTGAAGGAGGTGGGCGTCGCGGTGCGAAGGCAGCTGCCTGCCGGTGCCTACCTCGAGCTTCATGTGCGGGTGGAGAAGCACTGGCAGCAGCGGCCCGACGCTCTCGACCGGCTGGGCCACTGATCGCGGGGTGGGAGCCGGCTACCCGAGAGCCGCTCTCAAGAACGCGCTGACCTCTGCGCGGTCGACGGTCCGTCGCATGGGCGGGAGCGCGTCCAGCAGCACCTGGCGATAGCTCGCAGTCGCGAGCCTCGGGTCGAGCACTGCCACCACTCCTCGGTCGCCTGCGGTGCGGATGAGCCGACCTGCCCCCTGCGCCAGCAGCGTGGCGGCGCGTGGGAGGTCGACGATCGAGAACGCGGCCTGTCCTGCAGCCTCGCGGCGCGCGTCGAGGACGGGGTCGCCGGGTCTGCCGAAGGGCAGCCGGTCGACGGTCACCAAGCTGAGCGCCCTGCCGGGCACGTCGACGCCCTGCCAGAAGCCGAGCGTGGCGAAGAGGCACGACGTCTCGTCGCGCGCGAACTCCTCGATGAGCCGGCCCTTGGGGAGGTCGCCCTGTAGGAGCACCTGGAACGGCACCCGAGCGGTGAGGGCGTCCGCGGCGGCGGTGGTGGCGCGCCGGCTCGTGAACAGCGCCAGCGTCCGGCCCCCGGCGGCCGTCATCAGGGCTTGGAGCTCGTCCCAGACGGCCACCTGCGCGTCGTCGCTCCGGGGATCCGGGAGGTGCCGCGCCACGTACAAGAGCGCGTGGGCGCGGAAGTCGAACGGGCTGCCGACGTCCAGGTGGTCGACGTCGAAGTGGTCGAGTCGCAGGCGCGCGGCGACGCGCGGCGGGATCGTGGCGCTCGTGAGCACCGCGGTGACCTCGCCCCAGAGCGTCGCGGCCAGGATCGGCCCGACGTCCACCGGGGAGAGCCGCAGCACCGGTCCGTGCGGTGTCCCGTCGACCCATACCACGTCGTCGTCTCCCGGTTCGAGCAGTCGCTGCACGTCATCTTCGAGGTGCCCAGTGGCGGTGAGCGCCCTCGTCGTGCGTGCGGCGTCGTCCCGGTCCTGAGGCTCGGAGCTCGCCGTGTCGTCCCTCGCGGCGAGCGTCGCGGCGAGGCGGGCCCGCACCCGTTGGAGCCGGGTGAGGGTCAGTTCGAGGAGCGAGGCGAGCTCCGCGTCCAAGGCGGCCGGACCGGAGGTCGCGCCATCGCCGCCGGGACCCACTCCGCCGCCGGGGGTCGCGCCGTCGTCGCCGGAGAGCCCGAAGAAGTCACGCCCCCCCGTTCGTCGGTCACGAGCCACGGGACGCGGGGAGCCCGACGACGCTCCGCCACTTTCCGTATGCAGCACGCGCCGGCCGACATGCGCCGCAAGCAGCGACCGGAGGCGGTCCGCTGCGTCGTCCAGCCCCGACGTCTCCGCGTCCTCGAGCAGCGGGCGCGCTGCAACGCGCAGCGCCCGCAACCTGCCCGGTGCGAGGTCGACGCCCAGGCTCTGGGTCATCACGCCCTCGAGCTCGTGGGCCTCGTCGAAGACCACGAGGTCGTGCGGAGGCAGGACCGCACCCTCGCTCGCCAGGTGTGCGCCGTAGAGGTGGGTGTTGACGACGACGACCTCGGCCGCCGCAGCCAGCTGGCGCGCGCGCTCGGCGAAGCAGCGCCCACCCTCGGGGCAGCGGTGCGCCCCCGGGCACTCGCGCGGCCCGACGCTCACCGCCTGCCATGCGCGTCCGTGCGGCTCGAAGTCGAGGTCCGACCGGTCTCCCGTCTCGGTCACCCGCGACCAGGCGAGGAGGCGGCGCACGTCTTCCACCAGGTGCCCGGTCACCGTCTCGACGGTGTCGCCCTCCGAACCGGATCGGCGCGTCTCGGAGGGGTCGCCGTCGGGGTCGCCGACGTCGGCCGCCGCGCCGAGCTCCGGTTGGAAGCCGCGGCCCTCCACTTCTGCGGCACGCTCGAGGCACAGGTAGTTGGACCGGCCCTTCAGCACGGCGAACTCCACCGGCCGGCCAAGCGCAGAGGAGATCGATGGAAGGTCCTTGTGGGCGAGTTGGTCCTGGAGCGCCTTGGTCGCGGTGGCGACGACGACCCGCTCGCCGGAGACGACGGCCGGGACGAGGTAGGCCAGCGACTTGCCGGTTCCGGTGCCGGCCCGGACGATCAGGTGCCGTCCGGACCCGAGCGCGCGGGTCACGGCACGAGCCATCTGCACCTGGCCGGGCCGGTCCTCGCCACCGCCGGGCAGGGCCGCGGTCACCCGCTTCATCACCGCGATGACCTCGTCGCCGCCCATGACGCGCGACCGTAGCGGGGGCAGCTCCTCTGCTCGCTGCGGGGCCACCTATGGTGGAGGCCCGTGAAGGGCGTTCTCCTCGCCGGCGGGACCGGTTCGCGTCTGTACCCGCTCACCAGGATCACGAACAAGCACCTGCTGCCGATCTACGACCGCCCGATGGTGCAGTGGGCGATCGAGGCGGTGGTCAACGCGGGTCTGCAGGACCTCATGCTCGTGACCGGCGGGACGCACGCCGGCGAGTTCCTCCGGCTCCTCGGCAACGGCCACGAGTTCGGCATCGATCGCCTCAGCTACGGCTACCAGGAGCGGCCCGGCGGGATCGCCGAGGCGCTCGGTCTCGCGGAGCGGTTCGCCGAGGGTGAACCTGTGCTCGTCATGCTCGCCGACAACGTCGTCGAGCGGTCCATCCGGCCGATGGTCGAGGCCTTCCACCGGCATCCCGAGGGGGCGCGTATCCTGCTCACGCGCGTGGGAGCGCCAGAGCACCTCCGCCATCTGGGCGTCCCCGAGCTCGACAGCGCAGGTCGGGTGGTGCGCATCGTAGAGAAACCCGATGACCCGCCGTCGCACTTCGGGGTGACGGGCATCTACTGCTACGACGCCGGCGTCTTCGAGGTGATCAAGACGCTCGAGCCCTCCGGACGAGGCGAGCTCGAGATCACCGACGTGAACAACCACTACGTCGCCGAGGGGTCGATGCGCTACGACGTCTTGGAGGGGTTCTGGGGCGACGCGGGGGAGTCCATCGACGCGTACTACACGGTGAACGACTTCGTGCGCGCCTTCGGGGCGAACAAGTCCTGAGAGCCGGCGCGGCCATCAGGCTGCATCAGCCTGTGCCGGATCGTCAGGGCGCGATCGACGGCTTCTTGGACGTGAATGACGTCTTCGCGGTGAGGCTGAGCTCCCGGCGCACGCTTGCGGCGACGCCAGGTCCGTCCAGTCCCAGGTCCGCCAGGATCGCGTCGGGCTTGTCGTGGGGAAGGAAGGCACGCGGCAGGCCGAGCGTCGCGACATCGGGCGGGCGCCGGTTCGCGCCGTCGGCGGCGCTCTTCACCGCGTCCGCCAGGAAGGTCCCCGCTCCGCCGGTGCGCAGGCCGTCCTCGACCGTCACGACCAGCCGGTGGTGGAGCGCGTCGGCGATCATGGCGGCGTCGGGAGGACTCACGGCGCGCACGTCCCACACCGTTGCCTCGAGACCTGTTCCGGCGAGCTCCTCTGCCGCTGCGAGCGAGGCGCCCACTAGCTTTCCGACGCCGAGGATGCACACGGTCCCGCCGCCATGTCGCAGCAGCTGGGCGTCGAGACCGCGGCCGGGAGTGGCATGGCGAGGCGCGGTGGTGGGGAAGCGGATGGTCACCGGGCCCGGCTGCTCGAGCGCGGTCTCGAGCATCGCCTCGAGATCCTCGGCGCTCGAGGGTGCGAGCACGGTCATGCCCGGCACGGCGAGCGACAGCACCAGGTCGAAGATCCCGTGGTGGCTCGGCCCGTTGTCGCCGGTGATCCCGGAGCGGTCGAGTGCGAAGACCACCGGCAGCCGATGTAGGCCGACGTCCAGGTTCATCTGGTCGAACGCGCGCGACAGGAACGTGGAGTAGACCGCGACGACGGGCCGGAGGCCGCCCATCGCCATGCCCGCGGCCGCCGTCACCTCGTGCTGCTCGGCGATCCCGACGTCGAAGAACCGCTCGGGGAAGCGCGCCTGGAACGCGAGCAGCCCCGTCGGCCCGGGCATCGCCGCGGTCAGCGCGACCACTTCGGGTCGCCGCTCCGCGATGCGGACGAGCGCGCGGGTGAACGCGTCGGTGTACGTCGCCGCAGGGATGGACTCTGGCGCGGGCACGAATGCAGGGGTGTCGTATGCACGGGCGTCACGTGTCGTTGCCGCAGGACCTCTCCGCCGCACCGTCCGATTGGTGACCGGCGCCGTCACCGGCTTCGAGGCGTCCTGGGAGCTTCCCGCCTTCACGTCATGCAGGCACTGGACCTCGTCCTGCTCTGCGGGCGCGTACCCGCGTCCCTTCTGGGTGAGCACGTGGACCACGATGGGTCCGTCCCACTCGGTGGCGTGCAGCAGGGCCTGCTCGGTCTGGGCGATGTCGTGACCGTCGATGGGGCCGGCGTAGCGAAGGCCCAGCGCCTCGAAGAAGGTGTGCGGCGACACCACCTCGCGCAGCGCACTGGTGAGGCTGTGCACTCCGGTATAGGCGAGGTCGCCCACTCCGGGAATGTCACGGAGCAGGTTGCGCAGCCGTTGGCGCGTCTGGACGTAGGTCGGGTTCAGCCGCAGGGTCGTGACGCTGCGGCTGAGCATGGAGATCGTCGGCGCATACGACCGGCCGTTGTCGTTCAGGACGATGAGCACCGGTTTGCCGGAATGACCCAGGTTGTTCAGGGCTTCGTAAGTCATGCCGCCGGTGAGCGCGCCGTCGCCGACGACCGCGACGACCCGGCGGTCTCCGCCGGACCCCACCAAGGAGCCTTCGAGCGCCCAGGCGCTGGCCAGCCCGTGCGCGTACGACAGCACGGTGGAGGCGTGGCTGTTCTCGATCCAGTCGTGGTCGGATTCGCTGCGGTTCGGGTAGCCCGAGATGCCACCTTTCTGGCGGAGCGAGCGGAAGCCGTAGCGGCGGCCGGTCACCAGCTTGTGGATGTACGCCTGGTGGCCGGTGTCCCAGAGCACCGCGTCGCGCGGCGACTCGAAGACCCGGTGCAGGGCCAGCGTGAGCTCGACGACTCCCAGATTCGAGCCCAGGTGGCCCCCGGTGGCGGTCACCGACTCGACGATGAACCCCCGGATCTCCTCGGCGAGCGTCGCGAGCTCCTCGGAGGTGAGGGAGCGCAGGTCGACGGGGGTCTCGATGCGGGGGAGGATCGTCATCTCAGGGGGTTCGTCGGTCGGACGCGTGGCCGGCCGCGGGTGAAACGCTACCCGTTCCGGGGTCACCGGCCAGTCCAATCCGGATCAGTCCGCCTCGGCTGCAGCGGAGCCGGCGGGTGGGTCTGCGACCCCCTCCGCGCACCCGGCTTTGGCAAGGAAGGCGAGGCGCTCGATGATGACCCGCGTGAGGCGGCCGGCAGCTACCAGGGCCGCCCGGTCCTCGGCGACGAGCGCGACCGAGACCGTGAAGATCAGCCTGCGGCCCTCCACCTTCTCGAGCGTGGCCTCAGCTCTCACCGTCGAGCCGACGGTCACCGGCACCAAGTGGTCGAACTGCACGCGGGTGCCGACGCTCGTGCGGTCCGGGCCGAGACGCCCCTGCAGCGCTCGACAGCTCGCCTCCTCACAGAGCGCGACGAGCCTCGGGGTCCCGAGCACGGGAACGTCGCCCGAGCGCAGGCTCGCTGCCGTATCCGACTCGGTGACGGTGAGGGAAACCGATGCGACCAACCCGGCGTGGAGCGCACCAGGCGGTGAGGGCGCCTGGGCTGCGGTGCGAGGCATCACCGTTACCATACCGTCGGTGCCTGACCCCCTCATGAGCGCCCCCGACCCCCTCCCGCCGCTCGTCGAGCCCTCCGTCTTGGAGCGCGTCCTGGCTGCTGCCCTGCGCCGCGGCGGTGACATGGCGGAGGTCTTCGCCGAGGACCGGCAGAGCTGTAGCGCCTCGCTCGACGCCGGGCTGGTCGAGGAGCTGTCGTCCGGGCGCCGGCGCGGCGCGGGCATCCGGGTGGTCGTGGGGGAGACGACCGGGTTCGCGCATACCGCCGACCTGAGCGAGGCCGGGCTCTGCGAAGCGGCGGAAGCGGCAGCAGCCGTCGCCCGGGAAGGAGGAGGAGAGGCCCACATCGTCGCGCTCCCCCCCCGTGGCCCGAGAGCGCCGCACGCAGTGGTGCTGCCCGAGTCGATCCCAAAGGCGCGCAAGCTCGAGCTGCTCCGCCGCGCCGACGACGTCGCGCGCTCGACCGGGCGCCAGATCACCCAGGTGCAGGTCGGGTACGGCGACGTTCGCCGCCGGGTGCTCGTCGCGAGCACCGATGGCGTGCTCGCCGAGGACGACCGGGTACGAACTCGTCTGGGCGTCGTCTGCGTCGCCACCGGGGACACCGGGATGCAGACCGGCCATGAGAGCGTCGCCCGAACGAGCGGCTTCGAGCTCTTCGAGCAAGTGGACGTGGAGGAGATCGCCCGTACCGCCGCCCGGCGGGCGCTGACGAAGCTCTCGGCGCGCCCGGCCCCCTCGGGCGAGGTGCCGGTCGTGCTCGCTGGGGGTACCGGCGGCTTCCTCTTCCACGAGGCCTGCGGTCATGGGCTCGAGGCCGACCACGTCGCGAAGGACGCTTCGGTGTACGCCGGCCACGTCGGAGACCAGGTCGCGAGCCCCCTTGTCACCCTGGTGGACGACGGGACGCTCGCAGGCGAGTGGGGCAACTACGCCGTCGACGACGAGGGCCGGCCCGCCTCCCGCAACGTCCTGATCGACCACGGGGTGCTCACGGACTATCTCTGGGACTGGCTGCGCAGCCGCAAGCAAGGCCGCCAGTCCTCGGGTAACGGACGACGGCAGAGCTATCAACATCTGCCCATGGTGCGGATGACCAATACGTTCCTCCTTGCAGGGAGCGAAGACCCCGCCGAGATCGTCGCTCAGACGCCGAGCGGGGTGTACGTGGCGAAGCTCGGAGGCGG
>JBOGGB010000167.1:0-5768 GCA_050743605.1 Acidimicrobiales bacterium | reverse complement strand
ACCGACGGGCGCGGCGTCGCCGACATGTCGCTGAGTGCCGCGCGATCCTGACCGTCGCAGTCGTTCAACGCGCACGGGAGCTGGACAAGTCAGACTACGACTCCAGGGATCACCGGGCCGAGCTGTCAAGGAGGAGGTGATGGCCCGTTCGAGGGTTGCGATCGAGCCGCTGCGTGCGCTCTTCGACCCGGACACGATTCGAGAGCTGAGCTGGCGGCTCGATCGCGGGCGCCTACCAGAGGCAGCCGCCGGATGGGATCTGGGCGTGGGGGGTGAATGGCTGGGCAAGCTGCTCAGCGATTGGCGCGACCACGACATCGTCGACCAACAGGCGCGGCACGGGCTCCTCGAGCACCGCTCGGCCGACGTCGACGGCCAGCGGGTTCACTTCGTCCACGTCCAGGGTGTGGGCCCCGAGCCGGCACCGTTGGTGCTCACCCATGGGTGGCCGAGCACCTGCTTCGAGTTCTTGTCGCTGGTTCCACTGCTCACCGATCCTGGGCGGCACGGAGGCGACCCTGCCGACGCGTTCAGCGTCGTCGTGCCGTCGTTGCCGGGCTTCGGGTTCTCATCACCACCGCCGACTGGGGGGCTGACCGCCGCCGAGGTCGCTGACCTCTGGCATGCCCTGATGGCCGACGGGCTCGGCTGCGACCGGTACTTCGCTCACGGGGGTGACCTCGGAGCCGGGGTTACCGCGTGGCTCGCCCGACGTCACCCCGACTCCCTCGCCGCCATCCATCTTGCGACCCCTGCTCTTCCGGCACCGCCGCGCCCGTGGTCGAAAGCCGAGGAAGCTCACTTCGAGCACGTCACCACCTGGACGGCGGAGGAAGGAGGCTACGCCCACCAGCAGTCGACGAAGCCGGCCACTCTCGCTGTCGGCCTCCTCGACTCGCCGGCCGGCTTGGCGGCGTGGCTCGGGGAGAAGGTGGCGGCATGGTCCAGCACGGACCACAAGGGTCAACCGTCGTTCCCCCGGTTGCTGCTACTCGACACCCTCACGATCTACTGGTGCACGGCGACCGTCGGCACGTCGTTCCTCCCCTACTGGCGGTACCGGCACAGTCCCGACGCCGCCCTGCCACCTGGGCAGCCTGCGGCGGTCCCCACCGCCGTCAGCGTGTTCGGCGGGGAGGCGGTGCCCTTTCCCAAGCCGCCTCGAGAGCTCGCCGAGCGGTACTTCCAGCTCGTGGCGTGGTCGGTGCACGACCGCGGCGGTCATTTCCCCGCCGTAGCCGAGCCCCAGCTCCTCGCGAACGACCTACGAGAGGCGTTCCGCGCCTACCGGCGCACCTGACAGGAGACCCGAACAGGACGAGGATGTCGTGACGAGAGCCGTCTTCGTGCCCGACCCATGCGTTCCATCGCTGAGCCGGAATCGGCTCTCGGGCTCGGCGACATCGTTCGCTTACGAATCGCTGGGGCTGCTGTAAGGCAGTCCTGGAGGGATCAGCTTCTCGCAGGTCGTCACCGCGCTCTCGTACGCAGGGCTCTTCCGGTCGATGCTCGACGGGACGTTGAACGTCACGCTGTTGTTCTGGAACACCGGATCGGGGAAACTTGGGAACCCGTGCGAGCGCATGCATGCGGCGCCCCTGAGGTAGTCAGTGTGATCGGCAGGGGTGATCGTGGCCCCCGTGGGGGCACCGTTATTCGGCATCAAGTGCTTGCATGCTGTATACGCAGCAGCGAACTGCGGACCACCCTTGTTCACGCGGATCGCGATGTTGGACCCGTCGATGGTCGGGTCGGGGATGCTCGTGTCCCCGTGCTTGTGCATGCAGTTGACGAAGGCGATGGCGCGGCTCGAGGCGCTCTTGATGCGCCCGCTCTGTGTCGCTGATGGAGCGGTCGTGGTGGTCGTCGAGTTTCCAAGGCTGGCGACGCCCTGCCCGGGGGAGCTGCCTCCGCAGGCCGCGGCCAGCGCACCGGTGCCGAGGAGCGTCATGACGACTAGGCCGGCCCGACAGAGCCGGGCGCCCGCTTGCCGCTTCGCTGGCGGGGGGATGGCGCTGCCCGGGAGATGTATCACTGCGTCTTGTGGCGATGCGCGACGAGCGCTCGGTCTCAGCATGGTGTGGGAAGGTCCTTTCTGCCAGAGCCGGGATCTGCCAGAGCCGGCCAGAGCCGGGAAGATGGGGGTTCCAGCAGGGCGTGCTCGATACAAGCGAACGGGACAATCGGGTCGCCCGTCGCAAGACCAGGCAGATCGCCGAGGCACGGAGTAGCACGGCAAGCACGAACAACCATGCATCCTAGTGTCACTGGAACCAGAAACAGCTTCCGGCTGGTAACTCGACACCCGAGTGAAGCCGTGCACCAGGAGGTCGTGGAGGGGGTCGCCGAGGATCTTCGGCGTAAGCGGGCCGGGTGAAACAGCCCCTCGGCCCATGACGCGCACGTCGGCGGGTTGGAGGGCCGCGCTCAGCGCTGTCTGGCCGACGGGTGTGCACATGCAGCGTCACCACCGGCTGTTGACCCGAGCGGGCGATGCGATGTTCGGACTCGTCGTCCAGAGCGCCGGGTAATGCAGGCGAAGGCGACGCCACGGCATTCCAGAAACGAGAGACGCTCGTCACTTCGAGCTACGAGTTGTGCCTACCTCCCGCATCGGCGACGCGCGATATCCGTGGTCGTCAGATCTTGAATGACTGGAAGAGCACAGCCATGTCGCATCCAGCGGCCATCCCGCCAAAGCTGGCGATGTTGCGGATGAAGTCGTCGGGATCGAACTCTCTTCCTAGCCCATCGATGTACGCCCGGTGCTCTCGCAGCGAGGCGACGGCGAGGTCGACGGTCTCGGTAACGTCGACGTAGTGGCTTGGCGTCGAGGTTCCGACCACCAAAGCATCTGCGATGCCGCGCCAGGACGGTCCGGCGTCGGGGAACACCCACTCGTTCGCGGCGTCCCGGCAGGCATCGAGGGTCGCCAGACCAACCGCCCGGTGGTCGGAGTGGTTGACTCCTCCGCCCTCGCCCCACGTCAGCTCGAAGTTCATGGTGATGACCACCTCTGGGCGAACCCGGCGGATGGCCGCGGTGATGTCCCGGCGTAGCGCAAGCCCGTACTCCACGCCGCCGTCAGGGTGCCCCATGAACTCGACCTTGCTCACGCCCACGACGGCCGCGCTTCGGCGCTGCTCCTCGACGCGTACGGGTCCCGCCGTCTCAGGAGACATCCCAGCGATCCCTGCTTCGCCCCGGGTCGCCAGCACATAGGCAATGTCCTTGCCCTGTAGGGTCCATCGGGCGATCGCGCTTGCCGCCCCGTACTCGAGATCGTCGGGATGGGCGACAACGGCAATGGCGCGGGTCCAACTCTCGTCCACGGCTTGAATCGTCATGACATCTCCACCCAACGACGAAGGCTACCGTGCCGCCGAAAGTCCACGATGCACCACCGTCCCTCGGTCCTCTCCGGGTTCGATGGCGACTGCCCCTACCGCTCGGCAGCTGCCGGGCGCAGGGCCACGGACCGCGACGTGCGGCCGCGGGGCAATGCCCGCGTTCGGGCGGTCGAGGACGGGGTTACCGACTCCGGTCGACGACCTTCGGGGACTATGCGGTGTAGAGGAAAACCATTAGAGGCGTGTAGAAAGATGTTGTAAGCGGGCTGGCCGAAGAGGGCTACTTACCTAGGTGAGGTGCTGCGAGAGGTTCCTTAGCCGACGCACCACCATTCCGATCTGTTCTTTCTGATCTCTGCTCCGATTCAACGAGACCCAACCAAGCATCAACTTTGGTGAACCTGCTGTTCGGTTACGGGGATTGTTTAGCTCGAGCCCGCGCTTGATCAGCGATCCGCGCAAGGAGCAGCAACTTCTCCTGTGAAGTGATTGAGGGGAGGGGTGTAGGCCCCATCGCGGAGCCAACTCGACTTGAGCGGGGCGGGGGCGCGTCGCCTCCCTGAGATGTTGGCTCGTCGAGCAATAGGGCGTGAATGGCGCTTTCGAGCGTATATCCGACGGCCGCGGCTCCCTGCGAATCCTTAAATCGTGCAATCGCGGTGCTCTCCCGCCGTTCGGCAGCCTGAACTCGAGACTCCTGCACCCTGATACCGAATACAGCACCGAGCAGTCCGACGACGACAGACTCGATCGTGCCGTAAACCCAGATCGACCTCGACCATTCGACTTGATGATCCCGGACATGGGCGATCAGGTACCAGGTAAATCCTGCCAGAGCGATGAGTGCCACGCAGCCGACGGCATACGTCAGTCTCGGGAAGCGCACCACGCCAACCCCCTTTGTATTTCAGTTTACGGGCAAGAGTGGCCACCCGTTGGAAGCGAATCGTACATCGCGTCGGTATCCCAATCGGGATTCCCAGGGCTGCACAATTGACAGAAGTCCCGGCAAACGCAGAGCAAGGACATCTGGGCGGTAGTCGTTCGAAGTCGCGTCGAAGAGCAGGTCATCCAGCGCGCACCTTGCCGCTCGGTCAGGGGAGCCTCCCGGGCGAGTAGCCCCTTCGCGCTCTTCACGATCGATCGCTTCTACTACCCAGACATGGTGTGGCAGCCGTGCCTCTAAGTACGCCGTATGAGTGTTCCGGCTCTTCGGATTTCAGCGGGGTGCGACATTCGCGCGAGTCAGCACTCGATGCGGGATGGACCGGAAGTGGCTCACTGACCGGGTGTTGTGGGACGCCTGGTGGCCAACGCTGTGCACTCCGCTCCGGCCGTGCTCGCCACGTCACGCCACGCTGTCACGCCACGCCGCGCGCCGCGCGTCGCGGGACAATCGCGGGATGAAGAGGTTTAGCCATCAAGGACGCTCGCGCGCTCGTAGCGCATGACCACACTTGGGGACACGCGGTACCGTCCGTGCTTATGGCCGAGGCTGTGCCTCGAATCGTTGCCGGGAGTCGTTGACGCTGGTGCCCAGGGCCTCGGCGATCAGCTGCCAGTCGGTGCCCTGCTCTCGAAGTCGTCCGACCCAACGGCTCAGGTCCGCCTCCACCCGGGCAGCGCTTCGAACCAAAGCAGGCAGGAGCACCAAGACGTCTTGTGACGAACGGTCGACGAACTCCACCCGGCGACGAGCGGATTCCTCGGCGGTGTCCTCAGCGGTAGTGGCGATGATCGTGGCCGACAGGTTGACGCACTCGTTACAGATGAAGACGCCCGGCCCTGCGACGAGCTTTTGCACTTCGGTGTTCGGCTTGGCACAGAATGAGCACGACGCGATGACGTCGTCGGTGCTGGGAGCAGCGGTTGACATGCGAGCCTCCAGTTGATCTCGGCGGATACTCCGCAGGGCGGTGGCATACGACTCGCCGGTCGCAGCGGCGCGAGATCGGACTCGACGCTTCAAGTGCTTTCTCGTCGTCATCCGTCGTCGCTCACTCCGACCGGTGTCCCAGCCACACCCTTCGGAATGGGTGACGGACAGCGAACCGAGGACATCATCCCCTTTGCCTCCACGAGCCGGCCTGCTGGGAGAGCCGACGGAGAGTGGCGCGGAACCCGCCTCCACTATCGTGAGCGATCCAGTCGACCTGAGTCAAGTACCGCTCCGGGGTGCTTCCTGTCGGCGATACGGGCGAGGTGGACCCCGACGGTCGCCGGACATTAGGGGACGCCGCTGGCCGTCTAGGAAGCTATTGCCGGCGAAGCCGGCACGAATGAGTCAAGTGTTCAGGCGGCGAGAGCGCACTGTTTGACGAGCTCGTCGATGGTGTCGTCGAGCCTGTCGAACTGACGACGGATCGGCGTGGGGACGGCGCCTGGGTCGAAGGTGTGGGCGAGGCCCTGGCGGAGCAG
>JBOGGB010000166.1:0-3574 GCA_050743605.1 Acidimicrobiales bacterium | reverse complement strand
CCGGCCCGTCGGCGGCGACGACGGCGCCGGCGAGCCCGTCGCTGTAGCCGTTGCCGCGCGCGACCGCGATCCCACCCGTCCCCCGCCACCCGGCGCCCACCGGGGCCGTCGCCGTCTCGAGCTCGGCGAGCTCGACCGAGGTCCCGGCAGCGTCCGCGCCGGCGACGCGCAGCACCGAGACGCCGAGCTGCTCGAGCGCCGCGACGACGGCGTCGGAGACGGCGAGCTGGCCGCCCATCAGGACCACCTGGCGGATGTCGAGGGCCCGGATCTCTGTGGCCACCTGTGACGACAGCGTGACCGGTGTGGTGAGCAGGACGGGCAGCCGCTCGGCATAGGCGAAGGTGCTGGCCGTCTCCGCGTCCTGGAAGCCCTCGACCGTCGCGACGACCGCGGTCGCGAGCGCCCCCGGCGAGACCGGTCCGCTCGACGCAGCACCTGGGGTCGCGTCGTAGTGCCCGGTCCCACCTGTGGGGCTCGAGCCCTGGTACGCCCCTGCGAGGTCCAGCGCGCCGACTCCGTCGAGCGTCGCCGCCTCGGCCGCGATCTGTGCCGCCGTGTCGAGTGCGCTCTGCCCTGCGACCCGTGTCACCTCGATGTCACCGCCGGTTCCCGCTCCCCCGCCGCAGGAGGAGGCGGGCGTCGACTCCAGGGCCGCCACGACCGATGCCGAGACCGCCAGAGGGCCCCCGACCACGACCACCCGCGTCACGCCCTCCAGGCGCATCGCGCTCGACGTGGCGGCGGAGAGGTGCCCGGCGGGCGTGAGGAGGGTCCCGGTTCGCAGCGCGCGAGCGAGGGGCGCGCTCGCCAGCGCGTCGGCGTAGCCGGAATCGGTGGCGAGCACGACGGGTCGTGTCGACCCGCTCCCGGGACAGCCCCCTGCCACGGCGACGAACTGGTGCTCGAGCTCCTGGGCCGCCGTAGCGTCGGCTGTCGGGCCATCGATCCGCGAGTCGGAGAAGGTCGGAGTCGGCGCGCCCGACAGAGACTGGATCGTCGCGGGCGCGTAGAAGTGCCCGACGATCCGTTGCCAGGTCCAGTTCCCCTGGCCGTCGTCCGCGCCGATGGCGTAGCCGAAGGCTCCCCACTGACCCATCCCGACCCCGTGCCCCCAGCCGTGGCCGGTGATCACGAGCGAGCGTCCAGGCGTCTCGGCGATCGTGAAGTAGTCGGACATGAGGCCGAGTGCGGTCTCGAACGCGGCGACCGTCACGGTCTGGCTCTCCCCGCCCCCCGAGATCGTGATCTCCGTCGCGCGCCCGCCCCATGTGCCGTCGCCGTTGCGCGCGGAGACGGTCACGGTCGGAGAGCTCCCCTCCGTCGGCCAGCTCGCGGCGACACTGGAGAGCGGAACGGTCTTGGTCCAGTCGTGGTTCGTGTTGCACAACCCAGGGTTGCCCGGTGTGAGGCACACGGCGTCCCCTGTGTCGGGCACGGCCACGAAGGGCGAGCCCTCCGCGCTGCTCGCGGTGTAGCCGCCGGTCGAAGACGAGTACTCGGTCGCCGGGATCGAGCCGTCTGGCAGCACCATCACCTCGCCTGCGGTGTCCTGTGCGGCGGCCGTGCTGTTCGCGGTGAGGTACTTCGCCCCCCGGAAGCTCTGACACTGCAGGTCGCACGTTGTCGCGTAGCCGCCGTACCCCCCGGGCGACGCGAGGACGTAGGAGCGGACGGCGATCGCCTGCGCCTCCAGCGCCTGGAAGCCCCAGGGACGCCCCTGCGGACCGGGTGTGCCGACTGTCCCCCAGTCCGAGATCGACTCGCCGGGGACGACGTCCGCGACGTACTCCTCGAGCGGCAGCGTGCTCACGGTGCGGGCCTCGCCCGCCGAGTTGTACACGCCTCCGAGCATCCCCTGCACGGGCAGTGCTGTGCCGTCGTCGGCGCACAGGGTGAGGAGCGCTCCCGAGGCCGCGGGCCGCACGACCGGTGTCGAGACGGTCTCGCCAGCCGACGTCCACGCGCCGCCGCAGCCCGTCCCGGTCGCCACGGACCACCCGCCGCCTCCCATGGGCGTGTACGCGACCGCCGTGGCGCCCGTGGTCCCGGTGGCGACGAGGGTGCCGCTTCCTGCCGCGACGACGAGCTTCGATGTGTCGTTCTCGGTCATGGCGACGCGGACGTCGACCGAGCTTGCCGGCAGCGCCGCACGGGCCTGGCCGTCGAGCGCGCCCGACGGCCGTGCCGGTGAGGTCGCGCCATCCTGCGACGAGCCGGCGACAGGCACACCGCACATCGAGGCGGCCGCGCACAGCGCACCGGCGACCGCGACGCCGAAGACGGTGGCGGAAAGGCGCACCGGTGCCCTGGCGGTGGTACGTGCGATGCGCGATGGTAACCCCCGACCCCGGGCGAGGCGCGGACGTCTCGCTCGCGCCGCGGTCGCCCGCGGTGCAGGTCGTCTCCCGATCGTTGCCTACACTCGCGGCCCGTGCGCGTCGACCAGGTGGTGCCGTCCCTCGCCAGCCGGGACGCCATCGGCGTGCACACCGTGAACCTGACCCGAGCGCTTCGCGCGGCCGGCATCGAGTCCGACATCTTCTACGGGACCTGCACGCCCGACATGGTCGACGTGGGGCGACCAGTCGGCACGCTCGGACGCCACGGACACGACCGTTTCCTCCTCTACCAGGCGTCGATCGGCAGCCCGGTGCTCGACACGCTCATGGCCCGCGACGAGCCGACGCTCGTGAACTACCACAACATCACGCCGACCAGCCTGCTGGCGCCCTGGGAGCCGGCGGTCGCCTACGAGACCTCTCTGGGGCGGGCGCAGCTCCAGCGTCTGGCGTCACGCACGCTGCTCGCCGTCGCGGACTCACGCTTCAACGAGCTCGAGCTGCTCGACGCGGGGTACCAGAGGACCGCGGTGGTGTCCCTGCTCGTCGACATGACCCGGGCTGGCCCGTCTGCGGACCCTTCGACGGCGCGCCGGCTCGCTGTGGAGAAGGCGGGCGGTGGGACCGATCTCCTCTTCGTCGGGAAGATCTCGCCGCACAAGGCTCCGCACGACCTCGTGAAGATGCTCTCGGTGTACCGGCGCGTCTTCGACCCTCGGGCGCGGCTACGGCTCGTGGGGTCGCCGCTCGGCGAGCGCTACGGCCCGGCGCTGTCCGCCTTCGTGCACGACCTCGGGATCGACGACGCCGTCGATCTCGCAGGCCCCGTCGACCCGTCGGTGCTGGAGGCCTACTTCCGCGCTGCGGACGTCTTCGTCTGCGCCTCGGAGCACGAAGGCTTCTGCGTGCCGATCGTCGAGGCGATGGGCCACGGCGTCCCGGTCGTCGCGTACGCCTCGACCGCGGTGCCCGAGACGGTGGGCGACGCGGGCCTCCTCCTCGCCACGAAGGAACCGCTGCGGTTCGCGACCGCGGTCCACCGCGTGATGGCGGACGAGGCGCTGCGCCGCCGGCTCTCACAGGCCGCCCGTCGACGGACGGCGGCGTTCGCCCTCGACTCCTCGACGGCGCGCTTCGTCGCGCTCGTGCGAGACGCGACCGGCGCCTAGGTGGGTGGTGTGAAACGAACGATTCCGCAGGTGAGCGGGCCTGAAGCCTGCGCCAGGGAGTCG
>JBOGGB010000165.1:0-1619 GCA_050743605.1 Acidimicrobiales bacterium | reverse complement strand
CTGCCCGACGGCGGGACTCGGCCACACGACGCTGCCGCTGCGAACCGGCTGCGTGGCGCTCGGCGCGTCGGCGGAGCAGCCGCTCCTCGGGCATCTGGCTCACGATCACCGTGATGTGGCAGCTGCGTTTGCGGATACGGGAGGCGCGACCTCGGGCTCGGGGCCGAAAGCGCTTCAGCGTCGCACCTTCGTCCGCGTAACACGCGGAAACGTAGAGCTCCTCGGCGTCCATGCCGTCGTTGTGCACGGCATTCGCCACCGCCGACGCGAGAAGCTTGCCGATGACGTCAGCCGCCTCGCGGGGCGTGTCGCGCAGGATGTCGGCGGCGCGGTCGACGTCTCTGCCCCTGATCAGGTCGAGCACCACGCGTGCCTTCGTCGCCGACATGCGATGGTGGCGCAGGACCGCCCTCGTCCCTGGCCGTTCGTTGGTCTTCACGCCGGTCATCTCATCGCCTCCCGGCGCGCTCTTGACCAGCGTGGTACCGGAACGTCCGGGTCGGCGAGAACTCGCCCAGCTTGTGGCCCACCATCGACTCGGTCACGTAGACCGGCACGTGGCGCCGACCGTCGTGCACCGCGATCGTGTGCCCGACCATGTCGGGGATGATCGTGGAGCGACGGGACCACGTCTTGATAACCCGCTTGTCGCCGCTGGCATTCAGCGCGTCGACCTTCTTCAGCAGGTGGTCATCGACGAACGGACCTTTCTTCAAGCTGCGCGGCACCCGGACCTCCTCAGCGCCGGGCGCCGCGGGTGCGGCGGCGACGAACGATCAACTTGTCGGACTCCTTGTGACGCGCGCGGGTGCGCCCTTCCGGCTTTCCCCACGGAGAGACAGGGTGCCGGCCGCCGGACGACTTGCCCTCGCCGCCTCCGAGTGGATGGTCGACGGGGTTCATCGCGACGCCACGGGTCTGGGGACGGACGCCCTTCCAGCGGTTGCGCCCCGCCTTGCCGATCTTGACCAGCTCTGCCTCGGCATTGCCGACCACTCCGAGGGTTGCGCGGCACTCGATGGACACTCGGCGCATCTCGGTCGAGGGGAGCCGAAGGGTCGCGTACGCGCCCTCCTTCGCCACGAGTTGGATGCTCATGCCCGCTCCGCGGGCGAGCTTCCCGCCACCGCCGGGCCGTAGCTCGACGCAGTGCACGACCGAGCCGACCGGGATGTACCGCAGCGGCAGCGCGTTCCCGGGACGGATCTCCGATCCCTGACCGTTGGACAGCACGTCGCCCACGCGCACACCTGCGGGTGCGAGGACGTAGCGCTTCTCCCCGTCCGCGAAGTGCAGCAGTGCGATGCGGGCGTTCCGGTTCGGGTCGTACTCGATCGCCGCGACCTTGGCGGGGACGCCATCCTTGTCGCGGCGGAAGTCCACGATGCGGTACTGACGCCGGTGACCGCCTCCACGATGCCGGGCGGTCTTGCGACCGTAGTTGTTGCGCCCACCAGATCGGTGCTTGGGAGCGAGCAGCGACCGTTCGGGCTTGTCACGGGAGATCTCCGAGAAGTCGGCGACGGTCTGGAACCGGCGACCTGCACTCGTGGGTTTTCTTGCTCGCAGCGGCATCGGGCCCTCAGCTCTCGAAAAGGTCGATCTTGTCGCCACTGTGC
>JBOGGB010000164.1:0-10724 GCA_050743605.1 Acidimicrobiales bacterium | reverse complement strand
CCCGGGGCGCTGCCGAGGCACTGAGCGAGACCCGGCCCCTCCCGGCGGTGGAGGCCGACCTCGTGGTGCACCGGGAGGAGCTCTCGGTGGTGCGCGAGGCAGCGGAGCGGCTGGAGGTCGTTGCCGTCGAGGAGCGTCGGCGGCGGTCGGGCCTGGTCGAGGAGCGCGAGCGGCTGGGATCGGCGGCCCGGGCGCTCGACGCCGAAGCCACGCGGCTCGATGGGGACTCGTCGGCCCACGAGTGCGCCGTCAAGGACTTCGTGCAGGTCCACGGCAAGCTCGAGTCGCCCGCGGTGGCCGCAGCCGCCCGGGCGGAGCTGGCTGCCGACATGAGGCGGCTCGCGCGCCTGCTGCAGGAGATGGAGGCGGCGCGCGGCACGGTGCGGCAGTGCGGAGCAGTCGTCGAGCCGGTCGCGCGCGAGCTCGGCCTTGCTGACCCCGGCGAGCTCTTCGCGTGCGCGGTCGAGCCCGCCGAGCTCGAGTCCCGCACGTCGGCGCTCGAAGAGCGGCGCGCCCGCCGCGACGAGGTCCGCCGCAGGACGGCCGAGTACGAGGCACGCGCCGGTGCCGACGGGGTGTCGGCTGGCGACGTTGTCCGGCCCGACCTCGGGGCATCGGAGGCCACTGCGAGCGTTGCAGCGAAGACGCACGTCGCGCTCGTCGAGCGCCGCGCGGTGCTCGTCGACCGTGCCAGGGTTCTCGAAGCCGGGCCTGCCGAGGTTGCCGAGGCGACGGCGGCGATGGGTGCCGCACGCCTGGCGTTCGAGCAGGCGAAGTCCGTCGCGGATCGCTGCGCTGGCCTCGGCGGGGGCCCCGACTCCGCCAGGCTCTCCCTCGAGAACTGGGTGCTCGCCGTCTACCTCCGGCAGGTGCTCGTGCAGGCGAACCAACGCCTGGACGCGATGACCGGCGGCCGCTTCGCGCTCGAGCTGTCCGACGGCGTGACCGACGGTCGGAAGCCCTGGGGGCTCGACCTCGCGGTGTCCGACGCGAACACCGGTCAGGTCCGGCCGGCGACCACGTTGTCGGGTGGGGAGACGTTCATGGCGGCGCTCGCACTGGCGCTCGGCCTGGCGGACGTGGTGTCGGGCGGCACGAACCGCGAAGTCGGGGCGCTCTTCGTCGACGAGGGGTTCGGGTCACTGGATACCCAATCGCTCGATGCGGTGATCGAAGTCCTGCGCTCCCTCGAGGACGGCGGACGAATCGTCGGGGTCATCAGCCACGTGAAGGAGCTCCACCAGGCGCTCCCCCGCGGGATCACGGTCGAGCCGTCGGCCGGGGGGTCGCTGGCGAAGGTGCACTACCCACCGGAGTGAGCGAGGGCGCGACTGTGCGCGTGCCGAGCCACGAGCTCCCGACGTTGGCGGCGACGACGAGCACGAGCGCCCCGATCTCGAGCCCCGAGAGCCGTTGCCCGAGGATTGCGAGGCCCGCAAGCGCAGCCACCGCCGGGGCCATGCTGAGCAGGACCCCGAACCCGCGTGCCGACGCGCGGCGTAGCGCCGCCATCTCGCAGGAGTAGGGGATCACCGAGGAGAGCAGCGCGATCGCGGCCCCCGCGCCGAGCACGGCCGGATGGAGGAGCACGGCACCTGCGCGGACCGCGCCGATGGGGGCCACGAAGAGGGCGCCGACGGTCATGGCGCCGGCGAGTCCCGTGGTTCCGCAGAACCGCTTCCCGGTCTCCTTGTTCAAGAGGATGTAGCTGGCCCAGAAGCAACCTGCGAGCGCGGCAAAGCCGACGCCGGCGACGTCCAGATGGCGGACCGCCCCGAGGGCGGCGCCGCTCGCGAGGAGGAGCACCCCTGCGCCGGCGAGCAGCGCCCACAGCCCGTCGGCCCACCGCCGCGAGCCCGCGACCGAGACCGTCAGTGGTCCGACGAACTCCACGGTCACCGCCACGCCGAGCGGGATCCGTGCGATCGCCTCGTAGAAGGAGAGGTTCATCCCCCCGAGCACGAGACCGAAGACCACGAGCACCGCGAGGTCCGAGCGTCGCGAAGGGTGCAGCACCCGTCGGAGGTCTCCTCGCCACGGGCGGGCGAGCGCGGCGAGCACGATCGCCGCCAAGACCAGGCGGAGGGTCAGCGTGCCCGCCGGTCCCACCTGGCCGATCAACTTCGTGGCGAGCGCGGATCCGCATTGGCCCGAGATGCTGCTCGTCACCACGAGTGCCGCAGGGGGTAGGCGGATGCGGGCGGCGTGCTGGTCGGCGGTCTGGCGAATCGAGGTCTCGCGAATCGGAGGAGCGGTCGGCATCGGTGGGACGAGCTGGTCACGGTTCGGATGACCGGACCGGCCACCAGGGTACCGGCGGCCGGCCGGGACCGCCGGAGCGCGCCCGCGCGACCGCGACCGCGCGGACGGGCGTGCTGTGGCGGCCTCCTACTAGCCTGAGACCCTTCCCTCCGCGCGAACCCCGCGCATCAGTCGGCGAGGCGTCGGTCCCAGGGTCGGGTTCCGGAAGACCAGGAGATGGACACAGGAGAGGCGAGGTCATGGGCGCACTGGACGGGCGTGTGGCGATCATCACCGGTGCCGGCCGCGGCATCGGCAGGGAGCACGCGCTGCTCTTCGCCGCGGAGGGCGCCAAGGTCGTCGTGAACGACCTGGGCGGAGCGTTGGACGGATCCGGCGACGACCGCTCCCCCGCAGAGCAGGTCGTCGACGAGATCACGGCGCTCGGTGGCGAGGCGGTCGCGAACACCGACGACGTCGCGGACTGGGAGGGCGGGAGACGGCTCGTCGCATCGGCGGTGGACGCGTTCGGTGACCTGCACGTCCTGGTCAACAACGCCGGCATCCTGCGCGACCGGATGCTCGTCAACATGACGGAAGAGGACTGGGACAGCGTCGTCCACGTGCACTTGAAGGGTCACTTCGTCCCCACCCGTCATGCCGCGACGTACTGGCGTGAGCGGGCGAAGGCCGGGGAGGAGGTGCGTGCGTCGATCGTGAGCACGTCGTCAACCTCGGGCCTTCTCGGCAACCCTGGCCAGGCGAACTACGGAGCCGCGAAGGCCGGCATCGCCGCCCTCTCGGTCATCGCCGCGCAGGAGCTCGGTCGCTATGGAGTCCGGGTGAACGCGATCGCACCGGCAGCCCGCACGCGGATGACCGAGCTGACCCCGGGCCTTTCGGACATCGTGAAGCGCCCGCAGGACGAGTCCCAGTTCGACGTCTGGGACCCCGCCAATGTCTCACCCCTGGTGGCGTATCTGGCGACTGAGGACTGCACGCTCACGGGTCGCGTCTTCTTCGTCCAGGGGGGGACTGTCCGCAACTTCCAGAACTGGACCATGGCCGAGTCCCTCGACCGTCCGATCCGCTGGACGGTGGAGGACCTGAAGGCGGAGATGCCCAAACTCGTCGGTGTCGCCGCCGATGCCGAGGGGGCCGGGATCACTCGGTGATCTCGCGTAGCCGCGCGGCGAGCTCCTCGGCGACCGCGTCGGAGGGCGCTTCCTGGAGGGCCATGAGCTTCGACATGTCCCCTTCGACGCGGATCCTCCCCGCGATGAAGGCCTGAATCCCCGCCTGCGGGTTCCGCTCGACCAGGATCGCCTTTGCCGTGGAGTAGTCGAGCGTGATCTTCAGGTCCGAGTCCTCGACATGGCCCTTGTCGATGTCCAGCTCGCCCCGGGTGGTATCCACGTGCGCCTCGAGCTCACCCTCGCCGAAGGGCAGGTCGGTCACCACGAGGTTCATCCGGACAGGGTGGTCGATCGCTGGAGAGCCGCCCTGGAGCTCCGCCCGGATCGCGTGGGCTCCCTCGATCCACTCGTCGCTCAGGAATGGGTAGGGCATCGAGTTGCTCCTTCGGGCCGCCGTCATCGTGTCGCAAGAGGTTAGGGGCCCGCACGGGAGCCGGGCGCGGCGTGCTCGGTGAGCCGGGCGCGGCCCCCTCGGTAGAGTCGCAGGATGGTGACTCCGACGATGCCCGGTGCAGAGCCGTACGCTTCCGACGGCGGGCCCGACGGCGTGCTCCTCGTCCACGGGTTCTGTGGGAGCCCCTTCTCCATGCGACGCACCGCGACGCAGCTCGCGGTGAAGGGGTTCACCGTGGAGGCGCCGCTCCTCCCCGGGCACGGCACCATCGTCGAAGACCTTGTGCCCCTTGGATGGGAGGACTGGTCGTCCGCCGTGGAGGAGGCGTACCGCCAGCTCCGGAACAGCTGCGCACGGGTGGCGGTCGTCGGCCACTCGATGGGCGGCACCCTCGCCTGCTGGCTCGCTGAGCGCCATCCCGACGTTTCCGGCATCGCGGTCGTGAACCCGCTGGTCGAGCCGTTCGACGAGGGGATGCGCTCAGGCGCACGAGCCCTGCTCGATGCCGGGGTGACCGTCTGGACGGGGGAGGCGCCCGACACCGCCGACCCCGCGGTCACATTCCCCACCTACGAGGGCACGCCGATCGCCGCCTTCCTGTCGCTGAACGAGGCGGCGGAGGAGGTGGCGGCCGGGCTCGATCGGATCGCCTGCCCGGTTCTCCTCGTGTCGAGCAGGGAGGACCACGTGGTACCTCCGGCCAACGGCGACCTGCTCGTCTCCTCGGTGAGGGGGCCGGTCGAGCGAGTGTGGCTGGAGAGGAGCTACCACAACGCGATGGTGGACTACGACCACGATGAGGTCGAGACGCGGATCGGGGAGTTCGTCGTCAGCTTGGCCGGGGCGGTAGGCGAAGGGGGGAGATGAGCGATCCACCGCCGCTCGGCCGCGAGGACGTCGCTCATGTCGCGGGGCTCGCGCGCCTCTCGCTCTCCGAAGAGGAGCTGGAGATGTTCACCGGGCAACTCGCCCGCGTGATCGCCCATGCCGGCGACGTCTCCTCACTCGACGTCCACGACGTCCCGCCGACCGCCCACCCGCTGCCCGTGCGCAACGTCTTGCGTGCCGACGAGCCGTGTGCAGGGCTGGAGCGCGACGAGGTGCTGGCTGCTGCCCCGGATGTGGAGGGCGGGCGGTTCAAGGTGCCGCGGATCGTGGGAGAGGCGCCGTGACTCCGGGAGCCGAGGGCGCGCTCGCCCTCGCCAGCGCGGTGCGGCACGGCGAGCGGACGGCCCGGTCGGTGGTGGAGGCCGCGCTCGGGGCGATCGCCAGCCGCGACCCCGAGCTCCATGCCTTCCTCCACGTCGCCGCCGACGAGGCGGTGGCCGCCGCCGACGCGGTCGACGAGAAGGTGAGGTCCGGCGCCGACCCCGGCCCGCTTGCAGGGGTCCCCGTCGCGCTGAAAGACAACCTCTGCACGAGGGGGATCCCTACGACCTGCGCCTCGAGGATCCTCCAAGGATGGCTGCCGCCCTACGACGCGACCGTGGTGTCCCGACTGCGCGCCGCAGGGGCGGTGGTGGTCGGGAAGACCAACCTCGACGAGTTCGCCATGGGGTCGTCCACGGAGAACTCCTGCATGGGGCCGACGCGCCATCCGATGGACCCGTCGCGGGTCCCTGGAGGCAGCTCCGGGGGGTCCGCCGCAGCGGTGGGGGCTGACCTCGTGCCCTTGAGCCTCGGCTCCGACACCGGCGGCTCGGTCCGCCAGCCCGCCGCGCTGTGCGGGGTGGTGGGAGCGAAGCCCACCTACGGCGTCGTGTCCCGTTACGGGCTCATCGCCTTCGCGAGCTCTCTCGACCAGATCGGCCCGTTCGCCCGCTCGGTGGCCGATGCCGCGCTCCTGCTCGAGGTGATCGCTGGCCACGACCCGAAGGACAGCACGTCGTTGGACCGCCCGGCCCCCCAAGTCCTCCGCTCCCTCGACGCCGGGGTCGATGGCCTGCGCGTGGGTGTCTGCGAGGAGCTCGTCGCGGGCACCGCCCCCGACGTCTCGCGGCGCGTGCGCGAGGCCGCCGAGGGCCTGGCCGAGGCCGGGGCGCGCGTCGAGGAGATCTCGGTACCCGAGATGCGTTTCGGCCTGTCCGCCTACTACCTGATCGCAACGGCGGAAGCGTCGTCGAACCTCGCCCGCTACGACGGGGTCCGCTACGGGCTCCGCGTGGACGGGCCCGACGTGGCGCAGATGAACACCGCGACGCGCACGGCAGGTCTCGGACCCGAGGTGAAGCGCCGGATCATGCTCGGGACCTATGCGCTGTCCGCCGGGTACTACGACGCTTACTACGGGAAGGCCCAGCGTGCGCGCACCCTGCTGATCCGGGCGCTCGGCCGCGCGTACGAGCGGTTCGACGTGCTGATCGGCGCGACCGCACCGACGACCGCGTTCGCGATCGGCGAGCGGGTCGCCGACCCGCTCACGATGTACATGTCCGACGTGTGCACGATCCCGTCCAACCTCTGTGGCCACCCCGCGATGAGCGTGCCCTACGGCGCAGGCGACGACGGCCTGCCCGTGGGCGTCCAGGTGCTCGCGCCCGCCCTGTGCGAGGAACGGATGTTCCAGGTGGCCGCGGCGCTCGAGCGCGACGCCGTCGCCCGAACCGGGGCCCGGGTCGGGGCTGGAGCCACGGCCGACCGTGAGGAGGGCCGCAGGTGAGCGGGACCGACTGGGAGACGGTCATCGGCCTCGAGGTGCACTGCGAGCTGAAGACGCAGACCAAGCTCTTCTGCGGCTGCAAGAACGCCTTCGGCGACGAGCCGAACACGAACGTCTGCCCGGTGTGCCTCTGGCTGCCAGGCTCGCTGCCAGTGCTCAACGCCTTCGCCGTCGAGCTTGCCATGCGGGTCGGGACGGCGCTCCACTGCGACGTGCGCCCGTCCAGCTTCCACCGGAAGAACTACTTCTATCCCGACATGCCAAAGGACTACCAGATCAGTCAGTTCGACGAGCCCATCAATGTCGGCGGCGAGCTGGTGCTGCCTGACGGGAGCCGTGTGGGGATCGAGCGCGCGCACCTGGAGGAGGACACCGGGAAGACCACGCACCACGGGGAGTCCGGCCGCATCCATTCTGCGGACTACGCGCTCGTCGACTTCAACCGGGCGGGCGTACCGCTCGTCGAGATCGTGAGCGAGCCCGACATTCGCTCCTCGGCGCAGGCCAGGCTCTACGTGACAGAGCTGCGGGCGGTGCTCGTCGCGACCGGAGCCTCCGACGGCCGGATGGAAGAGGGCTCGTTGCGCGTCGACGCGAACGTCTCGGTCCGGCACTCGGGCACCACCACCTACGGGACTCGATGCGAGATCAAGAACTTGAACTCGCTTCGTTCGCTCGGCCGCGCCGTCGACTACGAGGTTGCGCGGCAGGTCGCGCTGGTGGAGGCGGGAGGAGCGGTGGCCCAGGAGACCAGGCACTGGGACGAGCACGGGGGACAGACCGTGCCGCTCCGCTCGAAGGAGGAGGCCTTCGACTACCGCTATTTCCCCGAGCCCGATCTCGTCCCGCTCGCGCCCGACTCCGACTGGCAGGCACGAGCGAGCGCAGCGGTGGGGCTCCTCCCGTTCGCCCGAAGGGAGCGGCTCGTGGGGCTCCTCGGACGTGCTGGGGGCGTCGGGAGCGCCGGGACGGCCGGCGCGGCGCCGACTCCCCAGCAGGTGGACCAGGTCCACGTGATCGTGAGCCAGGGTCTCGACGACCTGGTCGTGGCGGCAGTCGGGCAGGGGGCGCCCGCGGACCTCGCGCTCGTGCGCGCCGCCAACGAGCTGGCAGCCGACCTCGCGGCGGCGCTCGTCGTCGATCCTGCTGCCTTCGCCCGTCTGGTCCAGATGGAGGCGGAGGGCGCGCTGACGGCGACCCAGGCGAAAGCGGTGCTGGCGGAGCTCGTTGCCGCCGGAGGCGGGGACCCCGAAGTCGTGGCTGCGGAGAAAGGGTTCGAGGCGCTCTCTGGGACCTCGCTGGCAGCGGCGGTGAAGGAAGTCGTCGGGGCCAACCCCGAGGAGTGGGCGCGCTTCGCGGCGGGGGAGGACAAGCTCGCGGGGTTCTTCACCGGCCACGTGATGCGGATGACGGAAGGGAAGGCCGACGGGAAGGCCGTCGCGGCCGAGCTGCGACGGCTTCGCCAACGAGCAACGGGGCTGCCATCATGATCCACGTGCCCGAGAGCCTGGAGCAGAGCTTGCAGCGAAGCGAGGGATCGTGACGAACCAGGGCCAGGCCCCCGAGCGGCCCGGGAGAAAGCCGCGCAGCTACGAGGTGACCGAGGGCCCTACGCGTGCTCCCGCACGCGCGATGCTCCGGGCGGTCGGCATGACCGACGACGACTGGGACAAGCCGCAGGTCGGCGTCGCGTCCAGCTGGAACGAGGTCACGCCCTGCAACCTGCCGCTTGGCCGGCTCGCCAAGAGGGCCAAGGAGGGCGTGCGGGCGGCCGGAGGCTTCCCGTTCGAATTCGTCACGATCGCGGTCTCCGACGGGATCTCCATGGGGCACGAGGGGATGCGCGCCTCCCTTGTGAGCCGGGAGGTGATCTGCGACTCGATCGAGACGATGATGCACGCCGAGCGGTTCGACGCGCTGGTCACGCTCGCCGGCTGCGACAAGTCGCTCCCTGGGATGCTCATGGCGGCCGCACGGGTGAACCTTCCGAGTGTCTTCCTCTACGGCGGGACCATCCTCCCCGGGCGCCTGGGTGACCAGGCGCTCGATGTGGTGAGCGTGTTCGAGGCGGTCGGCGCGCCTGCGGTGGACGCGCTGAGCGAGGAGGAGCTCGCGCTGATCGAGCGCAACGCCTGCCCGACCGAGGGGTCGTGCGCGGGGATGTTCACTGCGAACACCATGGCAGCTGCCGCGGAAGCTCTCGGCATGTCCCTGCCGCAGAGCGCCTCCGCTCCTGCCGTAGATCGACGCCGCGACGACCTCGCCTACGAGTCGGGGCGCGCGGTCGTCGCGCTCTTGGACGCGGGCATCCGCCCGCGCCAGATCATGACGAAGGAGGCCTTCGAGAACGCCATCGCGGTGGTGATGGCGCTCGGGGGCTCCACGAACGCGGTCCTCCACCTGATGGCGATCGCCCACGAGGCGCGAGTGGACCTCGTGCTCGACGACTTCAACCGCGTGGGCGCACGGGTCCCTCACCTCGCCGACACGAAGCCGCACGGCCGGTTCCACATGGTCGACGTCGACCGGGTGGGCGGGGTGCCGACGGTGATGCGCGAGCTGCTCGAGGCAGGGCTCCTTCACGGCGGCTGCGTGACCGTGTCGGGCAGGACGGTCGCCGAGAACCTCGAGAGCGTGTCGCCGCCGGCGCCGGACGGGACCGTGGTCCACCGGCTCGCCGACCCGATCCACGCCGACGGAGGCATCGCCATCCTCTCGGGCACGCTCGCTCCGAACGGCGCCGTCGTCAAGGTCGCTGGGCTGGACGAGTCGACCTTCGAGGGCCGTGCGCGGGTCTTCGACGGGGAGCAGGCCGCACTCGACGCGATCCTCGCCGGCGCGATCGAACCGGGATCGGTCGTGGTCATCCGCTACGAAGGGCCGAAAGGCGGTCCGGGGATGCGCGAGATGCTCGCGGTCACGGGCGCGATGAAGGGCGCCGGGCGCGGGAGCGACTGCGCGCTTGTGACCGACGGCCGGTTCTCGGGGGGGACGCACGGGCTCTGCATCGGCCACGTCGCTCCCGAGGCCACCGACGGCGGCCCCATCGCGCTGGTGCAGGACGGGGACCTGGTCCACATCGACGTCGGCGGTCGCAGCGTCGATCTCCTCGTTCCCACAGACGAGCTGTCGCGCCGGCGCGCGACCTTGAAGCCCTTCCCGCCTCGCTACACCTCAGGGGTGCTCGCCAAGTACGCCCGCCTCGTGACGGGAGCCGATCGGGGAGCGGTCACCGAGCCCTGAGACCGGGCGCTGGCACAGGGCGCTTTCACGGGGCGCTTTCACGGGGCGCTTTCACGGGGCGCTGGCGCGTGCCGCCTCGTCTGTGCCATCATTGGAGATCATGTCCGCCAACGCCCTCCTCTGTGTCATCGACACGCTGGTACTGATCCTCTGAGCGCGCGGCCGACCACAGCTGCGCGCCGACCGACCTCCCCATGGGGAGGTCGTTGCAATTTCCGGCGCCAGTTCGACGGCAGGCCCAGAGCCCCGACCAGCGTGCGAGCGCGAGCACATGCACACGACCACAGGCACACGACCACAGGCACCACGAGCAAGAAGGGATTCGGTAGCGAGATGCAGCTGACCGGAGCACAAGCACTGATCAAGAGCCTCGAGATGGAGGGCGTGGAGGTCATGTTCGGCCTGCCCGGCGGGGCGATCCTTCCCGTGTACGACCCGATCCTCTCCTCCTCCATCCGCCACGTCCTCGTCCGCCACGAGCAGGGTGCGGGCCATATGGCCGAGGGCTACGCGCTGGCGACGGGGAGGCCGGGCGTGGCGATCGTGACCAGCGGCCCGGGGGCGACCAACATCGTCACCCCTCTGTCGAACGCCTACATGGACTCGACCCCGCTCGTGGTCATCTCCGGGCAGGTGCCGACCGCAGCGATCGGGACCGACGCCTTCCAGGAGTGCGACATCACCGGCGTCACCATGGGGATCACCAAGCACAACTGGCTTGTCAAGTCCGCCCAGGACATCCCCGAGGTCGTGGCGTCGGCCTTTCGCATCGCGACGACGGGACGCCCGGGTCCGGTGCTCGTGGACGTCCCCAAGGACGTCTCGACCGCCCCCATGGAGTGGTACTGGCCCGACGACCTCGACCTCCCCGGCTATCGGGTGCCCGGAAAGCCGCAACGCGCCGACGTCGACGCTGCGGTCGCGCTCATGGCGGCTGCACGCCGGCCGGTGATCTACGCAGGAGGGGGGATCCTGAAGGCACGTGCATCAG
>JBOGGB010000163.1:0-3070 GCA_050743605.1 Acidimicrobiales bacterium | reverse complement strand
ACCAGGACCAATACGCGCAGAAGAGCCATAGCGACAGTCTCCCACCGTAGCGGGAGTCTGTCACTCTATTACGCGAACCTCTTTAGTGCCGCGTCAGAGAACGTTTGCCGCTTTGATGTGACTCAGTGGCCCGGACGGATTCAACGGTCGGGCGCGGGCCAATGGGACTTCCACCGGGAAGAGTCCGTCTCCCTCGCTCCGCATTGGCTCGGTCATGGAGAAGGGCGGCTGGGCCATAACTCGCGGTCGCTTCCCGTGGTTCGGGTTGGAGGCGTGGAACAACAATGGATGCGCCAGCACCACGTCACCCTCTTCGGCGACTACTTCGACCACTCCGGTCCAGCCCTGATCCTCGAATGCGAGGGTGAGCGGCGCATCGAAGTCGTCGACGTCCAGACCTTCGGGTTCCGCTTCCCAGAGGAGGCGAGCGGCCATGTGGTGTGAGCCCTCAACGAGGAGCGTTCCCCCGCCGCCCGGCTCGACTTTCGAGAAACAGAAGAGGTTGAGGAGCGCCTGCTCGCCCGAAGCGACGTGGTGTCGGAACCACCCTCCTTCGATGTGCCAGTCGTCTCCGTAGCCCGGATCTTCGAAGCCGGGAAAGGTGGTCGGCCACCAGCCGATCTCGTTCGTCATCTCCCAACGGCCCGGTCCCACAAGCTGGTCGACCGCCGCGTGGAAGCGCTCCGTCAGCGCGTCTATGTACGGCGGTTCGGTCATCATCTTCTGGAGCCACACTCGAGGCTCTTTCCACTGCTCCGGGCGCTCCAGATCAATCCCGATCCGGCCGCCGAGGTCCACTCGGACCGCCCGTGCCACCTCCGAAGAGAACGCGTGTTGAAGCAGCGTCCAGCCGCGCTCGACGAACTTCTCGACCTGACGGCTCGAGAGCGGTTCCGGGGACATGCAGTCGATGCTATGCCGCCCGTCTCGAGGCCGACATTGCCTGACGCGGCACTAGTCTCGAGTCCGTGCCGGCGCCACAGGACGTGTCTCGGCCCGCCGGCGCCGCGTGCTCACCTGACTGGATTCGCCGGCTGCCGAAGGCAGAGGTGCACGTCCATCTCGAGGGGTGCGTCCCGCTCGGAGCCATCGGGCTCGGCACAACCGGAGGCGGGAACGCGACCGTCGAGGTCGACCAGGAGACGGGCGCACCGCACTTCTGCGACCTCGCCGCCTTCCTCGCCTTTCTTGACCGGTCTTGTGCGCTGGTGACCGAGGGCGAGCAAGTCGAGACGATCGCCTACGAGATCGCCGTCCGCGCGGCCGCCAACGGCGTCGGCCACACCGACGTGATCTTCAACCCTGCGCACTGGCCCGCGTGGAGGTCCGACCTCGAGGGATTCGTCGCACGCCTCGACAGCGGGTTCGCCGCCGGCGAGGCCGACCTCGGAGTCACGGCCGGGCTGTGCCTGAGCCTGAAACGCACGCAGCCTCCCAGTGAGTCCGGCGAGCTCGTCGACTGGCTCCTCGCTACGCGACCCGATCGTGTGGCTGCCCTGTCGGTCGACGGCGACGAGGCCGTGGCAGGCCGAACGGGCGAGCGGTTCGCTCCGCTCTTCGAGAGGGCGCGCGGCGCGGGCCTCCACACGTGCGCCCACGCCGGCGAGTCTTCTGGACCCGAAGGGGTGCGGGACGCCGTGGAGCTCCTCGGCGCCGAACGTGTGGACCACGGCATCCGCGCCGTCGAGGACCCGGTGCTCGTCGCAACGCTCGCCGCACGTGCAATCCCCCTCGATGTCTGCCCGACCTCCAACGTCCGGCTCGGTGTCGTCACGTCGCTCGCCGCGCACCCGATCGAGCGCCTGAGAGCCGCCGGCGTGCCCGTCAGCGTGAACACGGACGACCCTCTGCTCTTCGGGACCTCGGTCGTCGGCGAGTACTGGCGCTGCGCCGAGACCTTCTCCTGGGGGCCGAGGGTCCTCGGTGCACTCGCGCGGACGTCGATCGAATCGAGCTTCGCAACGCTCGAGCGCAGGCAAGCGCTCTGGTCGGACCTGGAGCGGTTCCTCGCGGAGCCCGGCACGCCAGGACCCGGAGGGGGCGGACCGTGAACGCGTCCGACCCCGCGCCGCCATCCCCCGGTGCGTCCGGTTGGGACGGCGCGGACTACGACCGTCTCGCCGATCCGCAGGCACGCTGGGGTCGCACCGTCCTCGACCGCCTCACGCTCAGTGGCAGCGAGACGGTGCTCGACGCCGGCTGTGGGAGCGGCCGGGTCACCGAGGAACTGCTGGGCCGGCTGCCCGACGGCCGGGTCGTGGCGCTGGACGCCTCTGCGTCGATGCTCGACGAGGCACGCCGCCGGCTCGCAGGGCATCAGGTCCAGGTCGACTTCGTCCATGCCGATCTCCTCGATCTCTCCCCTGCCGTGCTCGGCGACCGGTGCCCCGTCGACGCCGTCCTCTCCACGGCGACCTTCCACTGGGTGACCGACCACGACCGGCTCTTCGCCAATCTCGCCTCGGTGCTGCGCCCGGGCGGCCAGCTCGCCGCGCAGTGCGGCGCAAAGCGCAACATCGCCGACCTCCTCGAGGCGGTGCGGTCGCTCGGCGTCGAGCGGGCCGGCACGTGGCTGTACGCGTCTGCAGACGAGACGACGACGCGCCTCACCCGTGCGGGGTTCGTCGAGGTGGACGTCTGGACGAACCCGGAGCCGACCCGATTCGACGATGCCGGCCGCTTGGTCGACTTCTTGTCCACGGTGATCTTGCGCGAGCACGTCGGGAAGCTTCGGCCTGAGGAGCAAAGGCCGTTCGTGGAGCGTGTCGTTGCCGCGATGCCCGAACCGGTGGTCGACTACGTCCGCCTCAACATCCTGGCCAGGCTGCCGGCTTGAGCGTCACCCCGGGCTCGCGACGGCTTGCGCCACCCAGCCTTCCGTGAGGAACAGCCAGAAGGCGAGCCCCGCGTAGCGGCCGTAGCCTCGGAACCTCTTGGCGATCACCTTGTCCGACGCGGCGCGGCCCACCAGACGGGCGTAGGTCGGCCTGGTCCACGAGTCGAAGACGAGCCGCCCGTAGCGGCCGAGCGAGGTGAGCATCACGTGCGCCGCCGCGTACGGCCCGACCCC
>JBOGGB010000162.1:0-4821 GCA_050743605.1 Acidimicrobiales bacterium | reverse complement strand
GTCGGGTCCTGTGCGGTGTAGCCGAAGATCGGCCCGAAGACGTAGGGAAAGAACAGCGCGGCGGCGGAGGGCCGGGGCAGGGCGACGGTGTCGAAACCGGCGCCGTGCCTCCCGAGATAGGCGGACGACAGGTAGTCGACGAACGCGACGATGATCGGGGCGGCGAGGGCGATCCCGACGACGACCCCCACGGCGAGCTTTCGCAGGTAAGCCAGGATCTGCGCACGGGTCAGCCCCAGGCAGCGGACGAGCGCCCATGCGCCAGCGAACAGGCCGTCGAGGTAGGCGATCTCGGGGAAGCCTGCGTACACCGAGAGGGCGAGCGCGGCGGCGACGAGTACCCAGCGACCGTGGCGTCGCTGCGTTGCTGCCATCCGAGCCTGCTCCACCGCGAGCACGAGGAGCGGGAGCAGCGCGATCGGGTTGACCGCAGCGTGCTGGAACCACGAGAAGGTGCCGTCCAGCGCGAACGCACATCCCGCGCCGGCCGCGATCCACCTCGAGACCCCTAGGCGCACGACCAGCGCGTACGTCGCCACGCCCGAAGCCGCTTCGAGCAGCATGTGGAACGGCAGCTGTCCACCGAAGAGGACGAGAAGGAGATTCGGCGGGAAGAACGCCGCCGCCTGCATCTCCCCGGCCAGGGGTGCGCCGATGCCCTCGTAAGGGTTCCACCACGGGAGCTTCCCGTGGAGCAGATCGAGGGCGGCCAGGTGCCCGAGAGATTGTGCGGTCGTGCCTGCGTTCGGGTCGATCGTCGATTGACCTGCGACGACCCCTCCGGCGTGGACGATGCCCAGCCCGCTCGTCCAATAGAGCGGGTTCGGGTCGAAGACGCCCAGCAGGAAGAGCAGGTTCGCGACGACGACGACGCCGACGACGAGCAGGACAGGACCCGCGCCTCTGGCACAGGCCGCGCGCCGGATGGCGCCTGCCGCCCAGAGGGCGGCCGGGGGCGTGGCCCGCCCGGCCGCGTCGCTCCGCACGGCGGACGACCCTAGGCGAGTCCGGGCGCAGGAGTCGTCATCTCCTGCGGTGCGCTCGCGGGTAACCTCCGACCGTGGCCCGAGATCCGTCGAACGAGGGTGCCGCGCCTTCGTCAGGGTCCAGGACATCGCTGGGTTCGGTCTACGACGAGGCGTACTTCCACTCCAGGTGCGGCCCGCGCCCCTACCGGAAGGGTGAGCCCTCCTGGGAGGCATTCTTCAGCATCGTCGCCGACAACGTCGTCCGCAGCTTCTCTCCAACGACCGTCTTCGACGCGGGGTGCGGAGTGGGGTTCCTCGTGGAGGCGCTGTGGGACCGGGGGGTCGAGGCGCACGGCCGAGACATCTCGAACTACGCGATCTCCAAGGTCCGGGACGACGCCCGCGAGTACTGCCACGTCGGCTCCGTGGCCGAGCCGATCGACGGGACCTACGACCTCGCCGTGTGCATCGACGTCCTCGAGCATCTCGAGCCGGACGAGGCGGACCGTGCAATCGCACAGGTGACGGCCGCGTCCGACCGAGTCCTCTTCTCGTCCGCGCCGGTGGAGACCCGAGAGCCGACGCACCGGACGGTCCGCCCTCCTGTCTACTGGCTCCGGCGCTTCGCGCACCACGGCTTCGCGCCTGCGCTCGGCTACGACGCGACGTACGTGAGCCCGCACGCCCTGCTGCTCGAGCGCACCGAGACGCCGGTTTCCGACGGCGTGCTCGTCGGCGCGGCGGAGCTCGCATCGCTGCGAGTTCGGCTCGCCCGGACGTACGGAGAGCCTGGCCCGCGCGCGCTGGGCTGGAGCGCGGCCGGGGTCGTGGATCGAGAGCTCGAGCATCGCTTCACGAGCCTCGTCCGAGAGCTGCAGGCCCAGCGTCGAGAAGGTGAGCTCGCACGGTCGGAGCTCCGAGACCTCGAGGCCACCCGCATCATGCGCTACTCCCGGTTGGCTCGCCGTGTCTACGGCAGGATGCGCGCGCGCTCGGCACCCCAGGAGGCGCCCGTCGAGCGGTCGAGGATGGCGCGAGACCCGGGGTACGAGCTCTGGTGCTCGCAATTCGAATCGATGGGCGCCGACCGAATGCGGTCTCTCGAGGATCGGCTCTCCCGCTTGCCTTCGCGGCCGCTCGTCTCGGTCATCATGCCGGTCTACGACACTCCCGAACGCTACCTTCGGGAGGCGATCGACTCCGTGCTCGAGCAGGTGTACGACAACTGGGAGCTCTGCGCCGTCGACGACTGTTCGACCGCAGCCTGGGTCCCCAAGATCCTCGACGAGTACGCCGCGCGCGACAAGAGAATCCGAGTCGTGCGCCGCGAAGCCAACGGGCACATCTCCGCCGCGTCCAACACCGCGCTCGAGATAGCACGAGGCGAGTGGGCAGTCCTCTTCGACCACGACGATGCGCTGAGCGAGAAGGCCCTCGCATTGGCTGTGCTCGCCCTGGCAGAGCGGCCGGAGGCGGGCCTCCTCTACAGCGACGAGGACAAGATGGACGACGAGGGGCACAGGTCCGTCCCCTTCTTCAAGCCGGACTTCGATCCGCTCCTGCTGCTGGCGCAGAATTACGTCTGCCACATGACGATGGTGCGCACGGACCTCGTGCGCCAGGTGGGCGGGTTCCGCGAGGGGCTCGAGGGTAGTCAGGACTGGGATCTCGTGCTTCGCGTCAGCGAGCACCTCGCCGTGGACCAGATCGTCCACCTGCCGCACGTCCTCTACCACTGGCGTGTCCACGCCGGTTCGACTGCGGCAGCACGCGCGGCCAAGCCCTATGCGACTCAGGCAGGCGCGAGGGCCGTGCGCGACCACCTCGGACGTGTAGGTGCCGCAGGCGAGGTGACCGTGAACGAAGCGACCGGGATCGTGCGGGTGAAGTGGCACCTGCCCGTCCCGGCGCCCAAGGTGAGCATCATCATCCCCACCCGCGACGGCGAGTACCTGAACCGGTGCCTCGCGAGTCTCTACGCGACGACCGACTATCCGGACTACGAGGTCCTCATCGTCGACAACGGCAGCGAGTCGGACACGACGAAGGAGCTCTTCTGCGACTACGGCGGAGTGGCGAGCGTGCTCCACGACGACCGGCCGTTCAACTTCTCCTCCTTGAACAACCACGCGGTGGCCAGTAGCACTGGTGAGGTTGTCTGCTTCCTGAATGACGACTGCGAGCTCGTCGAGCCCGGTTGGCTGGGCGAGCTCGTCTCCCAGGTTCTCCAGGACGGCGTGGCCGCGGCCGGGGCCAAGCTCTTGTACCCCGACGGGCGTATCCAGCACGCCGGGGTCGTCCTCGGTATGGGTGGGGTCGCCGGCCATCCCGAGCGGCTCGCTGACCGGCTCGCGTACGGCCACTTCGGCTGGCTGCACACCGCTCGCTCCCTCTCGGCGGTGACCGCCGCCTGCATGGTCGTGCGCCGCGAAGTCTTCGACAGGCTCGACGGTTTCGACGAGGTGCACCTCAGCGTCGCGTTCAACGACGTGGATTTCTGCCTGCGACTGCGAGAGTCAGGTTGGCGGGTGGTCTGGTCACCCCACGCGGTGCTGGTCCACCGGGAGTCCATGAGCCGCGGACACGACCCCGACGTTCGGCCCCGCGCCTTCGGGAACGAGGTGGCCTACATGGAGAGCCGCTGGGGGCATGTGCTGCGCACGGACCCCGCGTTCAACCCGAACCTCGCCTTGGACAGCTGGGACTTCTCGCTCGCCTTCCCGCCGCGGGCGCTGTGGTGGGCCGACTGACCGGGTAGCTGGCGAGGGCGCATCGGGACGTGCGCTCAGGACGCTCGTCGCGTGGGGAGGCCGAGCGCTCCGCCAAGCCTGGCGACGAACGCGTGCGGGTCGCCGTACCAGCGGTCGGTGGCCTGGCGACCAGCGGCTCCGAGCGAGGCTCGGGCGGCGGGGTCGAAGAGCGCGTCCACACAGGCCAGGAGGTCAGCCGTGGAAGCGAAGCGCAGGCCGCCGCCAGCACGTGCGAGCCTGGCAGCGGCACCGCCGTCGGGGACGACGACGGGCACGCCGAGCCGAAGTGCCTCGACGCACTCTCTGGCGTACAGGTCGCCGGGCAACAGGTCCACGACCGCCCACGCCTGTGCCATCAGGATCCAGAGGTCCATCCGCGTGTGCACGTCGAACTCGGCCACGCACGAGCGGGACCTCCATGCACGCGCCACCCCTCCCTCGAGCACGACGACGTGCCGGCGGGCGAATCGTGCGAGCAGCCAGCGCACGCGATCGGTCGGCGAGCACTGAGCCGGCACGATCTGTCGGTCGCCGAGGACGAGTAGGTATTCGGGGACGTCACCGAGCCCGTAGTGCCGACGGCTGCGCGCCCCGGGGTGCACCCGTGCGTACAGCCCCACGCGGTGCACCTCAGGATCGACGCCCGACCGGCACCTGGCGCCGCCCCCCCCGGCGTCGACGCAGTCCAGTCCCACGTCGAGGATCCCGTCCACCGGGGTCGGCGCGGCGCCGACGGCGAACACCGGCGTGCCCGGGGCCGGCGACGCGACCGGGCGTGCCATCGCTGCGGCGCCACCTGGGTACGGTTCGACGACTGCCGCCGTGTACGACCTGCGGGGCGGATCCCGCTCGCTGATCGGCGTGACGTCAAACGCGCCGTCCCCGAACGGCTGGCCCGTTCCCGGGACGAAGACGTCCACCTCGGCCAACCTGGTCAAGGCGCCGGCGATGCTCCTCACTGCCGCGGCCAGCTCGCTCCGCGGTGCCTCGGTCCACGAGGAGCTGAAGACCGCGACGCACGGTTCGCTCACGCCGGTGCCCTCCCGCGGTCCGTCGGGGACCCGTGCGCCTCACGTCGCGTCAAGTCGCTCGCCGTGTCTGGT
>JBOGGB010000161.1:0-4041 GCA_050743605.1 Acidimicrobiales bacterium | reverse complement strand
CGAGCAGACCGCAGTCAGGTAGCGGTTCAGGTGGCTATGCCCAAAGCCTCGTCGCGGGTGGCGAAGCTCTCCATGCGCACCACCGTGCCGTCTTGGAAGGAGAGGACCAACGTGCGCGGCCCTCCGGCAGATTCGAGTGCTGAACCCGCTGGTCCCGTGCCGAAATCGGGCCCCTCGACCGTGAGGACCACCCGGTCACCTGCCTCTTCTGCCTCCATGTGGGTAACTCTCGGCACTTGTCCACCGCGGGCAGCGCCGAGCACGCTGCACACCTCGTCTCGGCCATGGCAGGAAAGCTCGGGCAGCACGCCCTGCCACACCACGTCGTTCGCCAGCATCTCCGCCAAGGGCGCCGTGGTCTGGCTTCGAGACATCTCTCCCCAGACCGCGAGCACCCGAGCGAGGTTGCTCCCGGGCTCGTTCATCTCAACTTCCCTTCGTCTGTCCCAGCGTACCGATCCGCTACGACTGGGCTCGATTCAAACTCACCCGCGCGTGACGCGCCTCGGCCCTCGCCCTCGATGGGCGCTCGCGTTGTCGTCGACAAGTGGGCGCGCCAGTGGCGCGTCGTCACCGGCGACCGGAGTCGGGTCGACGTCTGGGACGAAGAACTCGGCACCGCGTCGGTGGCGGGACTTGACTCTGTACCTAGGTACCGGGTTTACCCTGGTTCCATGCGCAGCTCCGAGGTCGCCGCCGAGGCGGGCGTGACCGTCCAGACCCTTCGCTACTACGAGCGCCGGGGCCTGCTCCCCGACCCCGAGCGCTCCGCGTCGGGCTACCGCTCCTACGACCCCCAGGCCGTGCGCACGGTCCGGTTCGTCAAGTGCGCCCAGCAGCTCGGGTTCTCCCTCGAAGAGATCGACTCGTTGCTCGACCTGGCGGCCGGTGGTCCGGACAACTGCGCCACCGCCAAGTCCCTCGCCACCGAGAAGCTCGCCCAGCTGGAGCAGAAGATCGCCAGCCTCACCGCCATGCGCGAGTCGCTGCGCCAGCTCGTCGCCACCTGCGACCGGACACCGAGCCGCCGGATCTGCCCCTTGCTCGAAGCCATCGAGGACGACACCGACAGAACCGACAGAACCGACAGAACCGACAGAACCGACAGAGGAGAAACCCCATGACTGAGCGTGCCAGCTGCAGCGACGCCGCCTTCATCTCGAGCGTGGAGGGCTTTGACGCCTTCCCCCACATCGTGCGCCTCATCGCCCGAGGCCAGCCAGTGGACATCGACGAGCTGGCGTCCTTGGTGCAGCGATCGCCGGACGAGGTGGAACGTGCACTCCGGGCGCAGTCGGGAACGGAGTGGGACGTCGAGGGTCGGCTGGTCGGCTTCGGGCTCTCCTTGCGGCCCACCGAGCACCGCTTCACCGTCGCCGGTCGCACCCTCTACACCTGGTGCGCCACCGACACGCTGCTGTTCACCGTCATCCTCGGCGCGGACACCGTCGCCGAGTCGACCTGTCCCACCACCCACCAGCCGATCCGGGTGGATCTCACCCCGGACGCTCTGGTGTCGGTCGCCCCACCGGAGGCGGTGGTCTCCCAACGGCACGCTGGAGCGCTGGCCGGCGAGCTACGAACCGAGGTCTGCGACCACGGACACTTCTACGCCTCCGCCGCCGCGGCGGGCAGGTGGGCTGGCGAGCACCCCGAGGGCGAGGTGCTCAGCGTCGCCGACGCCTTCGGCCGCTGCCGGACGACCTGCGAGGAGCTGGGATGGATCCCCGAGGTGACCAGCCGATGAGCGCGCCGATGGCCTGCTCGGCGACACAGGGCGCAGGCGACTCCACCCAGCCACCCACCCTGCCGGTACGGATCCAGATACTCCACGTCCCTGACTGTCCGCTCGTCGACGGATTGCGAGCTCTCGTGGCCCGCTGCGTTGCCCAGAGCGCCGCCAGTGTCATCGTCGAGGAGATCGAAGGGCCCTATATGTCGCCGACGTCGCATATGTCGCATATGTCGCCGACGCTCCTCGTCAACGGCCAAGACGTCACTGGGCTCCAGATCGTCGACGCGCCTTCGTGCCGCCTCGTCCTGCCCACCGGAGAACAGATCCTCGCCGCGTTGGCCGAGGCGCATGCATCGGCGCCGCTTCTTCGAGCAAGCCCGACGTCACCTGGGTGAGCGCGACGGACCAAGGTGTTGATCGGCGTTCTCCTCGCCCACCGGGTTCTGCCTTACGACGCGATGGGGTGCTCTCGACAGGTGGCGCCCGACGATCGATGATGTGGCATGGCCGAATCGCCGCGCCGCGTGCGTGTCGCCGGGAGCGAGCGTCCCCCGCCCGCACATCCGCGCGTCGGCGTGCCCGATCCGGAGGATCAGGTCACGGTGTCGGTCTATCTCCGCGGTCGAGAAGCACCGCCGGGTGCGCTCGCTCGAGAGGACTATCTCGCCTCCTTCGGCGCCACCGAGGATGATGTTGCCGCTGTGCGTGAGCTAGCGGCGCGTCACGGCCTGATCGTCGGGGACGTCGACCGGGCGCGCCGGCGCATCGAGCTCACCGGGAGCATCCGCGCTCTCGCCGAGGCCTTCGGTGCTGAGCTCGCGCTCTACGAATCACCGCAAGGCTCGCGCTATCGGGCGCAGGTGGGCGAGCTTCACGTGCCCGAAGGGCTGGGCGAAGTCATCACCGGCGTCTTCGGCCTCGACGAGCGGCCGCAGGCCCAGCCCCACTTCCGGCCGCGCGCCGATGCAGCGGTGCAGTTCACGCCGCCGGAGGTCGCCGCCGCGTACGGCTTTCCGCCGGGACTGACCGGATCGGGTGAGTGCGTGGCGTTCATCGAGCTTGGTGGCGGGTTTCGCTCGGCGGACCTCAGTGCCTACTTCTCCTCGCTTGGAATTGCCGAGCCGACCATCGAGGCGGTGCCGGTCGACGGTGGACAGAACCAGCCAGGCGATGCCAATGGTCCCGACGGCGAGGTGATGCTCGATGTCGAGGTGGCCGGCAGTGTCGCGCCGGGCGCGAGGATCGCCGTCTACTTCGCGCCGAACACCGACCGGGGCTTCCTCGACGCCGTCACTGCGGCTGTCCATGATGCAACACGTCGGCCCTCGGTGATCTCGATCAGCTGGGGGAGCGCGGAGGACACCTGGAGCTCCCAGGCGATGACGCAAATGGAGCAGGCGTTCGCGGCGGCTGCGGCGATGGGAGTGACTGTGACCGTGGCGGCCGGGGATAACGGATCGACGGACGGGGCGAGCGACGGGCTCCAACACGTCGACTTTCCCGCCTCCGCGCCGCACGCGCTCGGATGCGGCGGCACGCACCTGGAGGTGAGCTCTGGCCAGGTCGTCACCGAGACGGTCTGGAACGACGGTCCGGGCCAGGGTGCAACCGGAGGCGGTGTCAGCGACGTCTTCTCGCTGCCGAGCTATCAGCAAGGTGCGGCCGTGCCGCCCTCGGCGAACCCTGGAGCTCGAGTGGGACGTGGCGTGCCCGACGTTTCGGGCGACGCCGACCCCGACTCGGGGTACACCATCCGCGTCGACGGCGAGACGATTCCCATCGGTGGAACGAGCGCAGTCGCGCCGCTCTGGGCGGGGCTCATCGCACTCCTGAACGAGGGGCTCGGGCGACCTGTGGGCTTCCTCCAGCCCTTCCTCTACTCGGCAACCGGCCATCTCGCGCTGCGCGACATCGTGCAAGGAACGAACGGCGCCTATTCGGCGCACCCCGGATGGGATGCCTGCACCGGCCTCGGCTCACCGAACGGGGCGGCGCTCCTGGCGGCACTGAAGGCGACCCCGACGTCCTGAGATCGCGTCGTCGTGCACATCGGTGCGGCGCGTACCCTCGTTCGCCGGGTCGCACTCGGCGGCCGCGATGCAGTTCACGCTCCAGCACGAACCCACGGGTCGGAGCGATGCGAGGCGCGGTGCGGTGCGGTGCGCCATTCATCCGGCAGGACAACCCGACGCGCGCGGCATGGCCGACATGTCGCCGAGTGCCGCGGCGATCCTGACTGTCGCAGTCGCTCGACGCGCACGGGAGCTGGACCAGGCAGTCAGACTATGACTCCAGGGATCGCAGGA
>JBOGGB010000160.1:0-9106 GCA_050743605.1 Acidimicrobiales bacterium | reverse complement strand
GCGCAGGCCGCCGCGCACGCCCTAGCGATGCTTCACCGTCAGGCCGCCGGTCATGTAGAGCTTGGGCGCGAGCGCGATGGCGCCGCCGTTGCCGGAGTCGGGCAGCGCGGTCGCCGACGCCTGCGCCAGATCGAGATCGGCGTAGAGCCACGACAGGATGCGCACGCGCGCTTCGAAGTCGATGCCGATGCGTCGCGTCGCGTCCGACGGCGTGAAGCCGGCGACGTCGACCGCGATCTGCATGAGCTGCTCTTGGAAGAGCGGGACCCCGAGGGTCCGGCGGAGTGCGGGCTCGAGCAGCGGATGGAGATAGGTGACGGGCTCCTCGCCGCGACGGCGCCTGATGTAGGGGTGCACCGCGTGCCCCTGGATGGGGCCCGGCCGGACGAGCGCGACCTCGACCGCGAGGTCGTAGAAACAGCGCGGCTGCACACGGGGCAGCGTCCCCATCTGCGCCCTGCTCTCCACCTGGAAGACCCCGACCGTGTCCGCCCGGCACAAGTGGTCGTAGACCGCGTCCTCCTGGGGCAGTGCCGCGAGGTCGAGCGCCACGCCATGGTGCTCGGCGACGAGGTCGACCATGAGGTGGAGAGCCTCCAGCATCCCGAGGCCGAGAAGGTCGAATTTCACGAGCCCTGCAGCCGCGCAGTCGTCCTTGTCCCATTGCAGGACCGTGCGTGTGGGCATGCGGGCCGGCTCGACAGGACAGACGTCGATCACCGGGCGGTCGCAGATCACCATGCCACCCGAGTGGATGCCGAGATGGCGCGGGAAGTCGAGCACGTCGGTGGCCAGGCGACGCAACATCTGCGGCACGTCTTCACGGACGGCGAGCGGCTGTGTGCGGTCGGTCTGCTTGGCCCACCGGTCCACGTCGAAGGCCGCGCAGCCCAGCGCCTTGCCCATGTCGCGCAACGCCGAACGGGGCCGGTACGTGATGACGTTCGCCACCTGGGCGGCGTGACGACGGCCGTAGCGCTCGTAGACGTACTGGATGACCTCCTCGCGCCGCGTGGACTCGATGTCGAGGTCGATGTCGGGCGGCCCGTCGCGCGCGGGCGACAGGAACCGCTCGAAGAGCAGGCCGAGCGAGACCGCGTCCACCAGGGTGACGCCGAGCACGTAGCAGACCGCGGACGTCGCGGCAGAGCCGCGTCCCTGGCAGTACACGTCGGTTCGCCGGCACTGCTCCACGATGTCCCAGACGGTGAGGAAGTAGCCTGCGTAACCGAGCGTCGCGATGATCGAGAGCTCATGATCGAGCCGTTCCCATGCGCCCTGGACGCGCTCGGCGCCGCGCGGGCCGTAGCGGCGGAGAGCGCCCTCCTCGACGAGATGCCGCAACCAGCTGTCCTCGTCGTGCCCCGGCGGGACGGGGAAGTCCGGCAGCCTCGGGGCGACGAGACGCAGGTCGAAAGCGCAGGCCGCACCCAGCTCCGCCGCGCCGGCCACCGCACCCGGCCAGCGCGCGAAGCGGCGCTCCTGCTCCCCGCCCGCGCGCAGGCACGCCGCCGCAGAGGCCGGCAGCCAGCCGCACAGCTCCTCCAGCGGGCGACGCGATCGGACGGCCGCGAGCGCCGTGGCGAGCGGGAACCTGGCCGGCGACGCGTAGTGGACGTTGTTGGTGGCGACAAGCGCGCAGCCGGCGTGGACTGCGAGCTGGGCGAGCGCGTCGTTGCGCGTGGAGTCGAGCGGGTCCCCGTGGTCCCACAGCTCGACCGCGACGTTGTCCCTCCCGAACGCCTCGACGAGCTCGCCCAGGCGGCGGCGGGCCGCGCCCGGCCCCTCCTGGGTCAGCGCGACGGCCACCGCTCCCTTCCTGCACCCGGTGAGGACCTGCCAGCGACCGTCGTGCGCGTCGGCGAGCGCCGCGAGCGTGAGCGCGGGGCGCCCCTTCTCGCCGCCCGCGAGCTGCGCGCTCGCGATGGCGCGGCTGAGACGCGCGTACCCCTGCGGGTCGCGGGCGAGCACCACCAGGTGACGGCCGCCGGGATCGGGCTCGCCGGTGCGCTCGGGGGCGGAGGTGGTGGCGGAGGTGGTGGCGGCGGCGGAACCATAGGTGAGCTCCGCCCCGAAGACCGTAGGGAGGCCGACGCGTCGCGCCGCCTCACTGAAGCGCACGACGCCGTAGAGCCCGTTGTGGTCGGTGAGCGCGAGCGCGGAGAGCCCCAGCCGTGCGCCGGCGGCGACAAGCTCCTCCGGATGGGAAGCCCCGTCGAGGAACGAGAAGTTCGAATGGCAGTGCAGCTCTGCGTAGGGCGTCGGGGGCGGCCGCATGGCTCTGACTCTCTGCCTCTCTCAGTCGTAGACGGCTTCGACGCGCCAGCGACCTCGCTCGGCCACGAGGAGCCACCCCGTGCCGTCAGCCGTCAAGACCTGGAGCCGTGCCGTGCGCCGGCGCGCCCTCGACCACCACCGCTCCTCCACCGGCCAGGGAGCGCTCCAGGCGGTGACGGCGGCCCACGGGCCGCCACCGTCCGACAACCGCGCCGGTTCCCCCGTGAGCAACCCCCTGGCGGAAACCCTGACGGGCGCGCCGGCACCGTCGACCACCTCGACCGGGCGCTCTCCCGTCGTGACCTCTGCAGGTGCAGGTGGTGGGAGGCGGCCCGGCCAGGGCGGCTCGGAAGGAACCTGCCGGCGCGAGGTCTTCGGCTCGCCGGTCGCGACCGCGGACGCTGGGCTCCATGGCACCAACCGGCAGCGGTCCCGCGGCCCGCGACCTCCTTCGAGCGCGGGCACCAAGACCGCCTCGGAGCCCAGCCGGCGCTGGAGCGCGGTCAGCACCTCGCCGGCACGCTCGTCGGTCGCGCTCGTCCCTCCCCAGAACCCAGGCTGTCGGTCCTGGAGAGCTAGCGCGCGCCCGAGGGTCGCGACGAGCCGGACCCCCGTGCCCGCGATCCGGTAGCCGGGCAGCTCGCCGTCGAGGGCGCGCGCGACCCGGTGGGCACGGGCTCCCGAGGCGCCGAAGCGAGCGAGGACGTCCGTCGTGGGGACAGCTGCGAAGCGCCCGAGCGTCGACAGCCCCAGCCGGAGGAGCACGTCGGCGAGCTCTGGGTCGCCGAGCACGTCGACGGGCCAGGGAGCCAGGAACCGCGCGGTCTCTCCCGCCGGCACCCGCGCGCCCGTTCTCGCTGCGAGCGCTGCGGCGAACACCCCCTCGGCAACGCCAAGCCGAACCTCCCGGGGCTCGGCAGTCCCGAAGGCTCCGGCGGTCCCGAAGGCTCCGGCGGTCCCGAAGGCCGCCGCCACCGTCTCCGCCACCCGGGCGAGCACGGCCTCTTCGGTGCCGAAGTACCGCGTCGGCCCTTTGACCGGCAGCGTGCACACCCCTGGACGGACCGCGTCCACCCATGGGCACACCGACGACAGCGCGTCGACCACCCTGGCGAACCTGTGGAGGTGCTCGTCCCCGTCGTCCTCGTCGGGCGGTTCGAGCCCCGGGCACTCGACGAGGAGAAGGCGGGGCAAGGGGCCGTCGGGCCGGGCGATCATGCCGCGGCCACTTTCCCGGTCGCGGTCGGCAGCCAGAGCTCCTGGTGCACCGGTCGGATCGCCGAGCCGCGCCCGCTAGCCACCACGGTGACCCGCCGCGACTGGAGGCGCCCGACCCCCTTGGCGAGCCCGTGCCACCGCATGGCCTCCACTGCAAGCTCGAGCTCGGCGGGGAAGCGGGGCCGCTCCTCGACCACGAGGACCACGGCGCCACGGTCGCGGACCCGAGCGGCGAGAGTCCGTGCGGCGGCATGTCCGGCATGGCGCGGCGGCACCAGCATCACGAGGTCGACGCCGTCGACGAGGGCGGCGGCCGCGACGGCCCACTCGGCAGCCGCCGCGTGCACGACTACCAGTCGCCCGAGGTCCAAGCCGTAGCCGGCGGCGGCGAGGACGCCCACCTGGTCCATGCCCACCGTCGCACACCACGATCCCGCGGCGGACGGACCTGCCGCCACCGCCAGGGCAAGGCTCACGGCGCCTCTTCCGGTGCACCGGACGACGGTCCCCCGCCGCAGGCCACCGACGGGCAGCAACGCGGCGAGTGGGGGGAGCACCGGCAGGAGGCGCGTCCTGCTCGCGGCGGTGGGCCGTGCCCGCTGGGCGAGCAACTGGAGCCGGGCTGTAGCGAACATATGTTCGCTTACCCTACTCCCGTGCTCACACGGTGTCTCCTGGACCGCCACCTGGGGAAAGGCGCGGCCGGCGGCCAGCGGCCCTATCCTCGCGACCCGTGAGCCGGGTGGTGACGGTTCTCGCGCCCCGGGTCACGGCGCCACGCATGGCGTCGGGAGCCGAGCCCGGGGACGCCCACACCACGGACGACGCGCCACCCGGCCGCTGGAGCCGGGCACGGCCCTTCCTCTACGCCTTCGCCCTCTACCTCGCGATCTCGCTCGCGACCTGGTGCCAGCTGCTCGCGCACGGCCTGGGTGCAGCGCTTCCTGCTGGATCGGCCGACCCCGCCCAGGAGGTGTGGTTCCTCGCATGGCTGCCCCATGCGCTCGGCGCGGGAATGAACCCCTTCTTCAGCCATGCCGTCTTCGCACCCCGAGGCGTGAACCTGCTCGACAACACGTCGATGGAGCTCCTCGGTCTCTTGCTCGCGCCCGTGACGGTGACGGCGGGCCCCGTTGCCGCACTCGACGTCGCGGTGCTGCTCGCTCCCGCCCTGAGCGCCCTCGGAGCCTTCGCGCTCTGCAGGCGCTGCGTGACGTGGCTCCCCTCCGCGTTCTCCGGAGGTCTCTGCTACGGGTTCGGCCCGTTCCTCACCGGCGACCTCCGCTACGCACACCTCGACCTGACCTGGCTCGTCCTGCCGCCGCTGATCCTCTGCTGCCTCGATGCGCTGCTCGTACGGGGCTGCCGCCGCCCCATGGTCGTGGGCGCGGCACTTGGGATCCTCGTCGTCGCACAATTCTTCGTCTCGACCGAGCTGCTCGCGGTCACCGCGGTGACGGCCGCGGCCGCGGCCATCGTCATCTCCTTCGGGTGGCCCCGGAAGGTGCTGCCGAGGCTCGTCTCCGCCTGGCGCGGGCTCGCGCTCGCGACGGCCGTCACCGTCGCGGCGCTCGCATACCCCTTGTGGGTCGTCGTCGTCGGACCGCGTCACGTCGACGGACCCGTATGGCGGCATGTCGGTGCGATCGCCACCTCGCTCGCCGCAACTGTTGGGCCGCACGCGGAGCTCTCCGGAGTCGCCTACGTCTCCGGTGCGAACGGCAGCTACCTCGGGATCGCGCTCCTCGGGGTGCTGGCTGGCGGCGCGGTGGTCCTCTGGCGCTCCACCCTCTTGCGGGTCCTCCTTCTCTGCGCGCTCGTCGCATACGTCCTCTCGCTCGGCTACGAGCTCCACGTCGGGGACAGGTCGTTGCACATCCCACTTCCCGCTGCGGTCCTCGGTCGTGTGCCGCTCCTCGATTCCATCGTCCCGGAGCGGTTCGCCGCGATGGTCGACCTCTTCTGCGGTGTCGCGCTCGGGGTCATCGTCGACCACGTTCGCCGCTGGGAACGGCCGCATGGGCACCGGAGGGCGGCTGAGACCCGCCGCGGCACCACCGATCCGGGCCGCGCGGCCCGACGGGAGCACCCGAAGCCGTCTGCACGGCTCCTCGCCTTCCTTTCGCTCGTCATTGGTGCGATCGCGATCGTCCCGTTCGTCGGCCTCGGCCACTGGCCCTATGCCGTCACCGAGCTCCACCGCCCTGCGGCGCTCGCGTCCCTGACGTCCGGGGGTGCCGAAGGGCACCGGGGACCCACGCTCCTCGCGATCTACCCCGATGCGGCGACGCCCGTCGCAGACGAGATGGCCTGGCAGGCGGAAGACGGCTTCTCCTTCTCGCTCCCCGACGGCTATGCCATCGTGCCCGGGCCGCGCCTGCGGGCGGTCGAGTCCCCGCCAGCCGACGCGCTGTGGCTCGTCTTCGCCGCGGCCAGCGTCCAAAGGCTGCACCTTCCGCTCACGGAGACGACGCGCGTCGCCCTCCTCGGCGACCTCGATGCCCTCGGGGTCCGCGACGTGGTCGTGCTTCGCGGCGCCGTGGGGTCTCGGACGATGCAGCGAGCCCTTGGGGAGGCGCTCGGCCCACCGGCCCACGAACAGGGCGGTGCGGTCCGCTGGCGAGCGCGGACGCGCGCGCGAAAGCGGGGCACGAACGGATAACCATCACCAGCGGAGTTGGGAGCGACGCCTAACCTCGCGCGATGCGCGCCGACCTGCCGACGGGCCAGATCGGTGACCGGTGATCAAGTACCTCGGATCGAAGCGACGTCTCGTGCCGGTGCTCGAGGCGATCGCCGCCTCGAGCGGCGTGCGGAACGCGCTCGATCTGTTCACGGGCACGACCCGGGTGGCGCAGGCCTTCAAGCGCCTCGGGATCCTGGTGACCGCCGTCGATCTCGCGAGGTACGCGGAAGTGTTCGCCCGCTGCTATGTCGAAACGGACGCGGCATCCCAGTCTCCGCGGGAGCTCGCCGACGCACTCTCGCGTTTGAACGCGCTGCCCGGCTCACCGGGATACGTCACCGACACGTTCTGCCGGAACGCCCGGTTCTTCCAGCCGTTCAATGGCGAGCGGATCGACGCGATCCGCGACGCGATCGAGTCCGACTACGCGGGAACGCCGCTCGAACCATTGCTCCTCACGAGCCTCATCGAGGCCGCCGACCGTGTCGACTCCACCGTGGGCCTGCAGATGGCGTTCGTGAAGCGGTGGGCGCAGCGCTCCTACAAGCGGCTCGAGCTCGTATCACCGGTCCTCCTGCCCGGTCGGGGGCACGCGGTGCGCGGCGATGCGCGGACGTTGGCCGGCGCCCTCGGAAGCTTCGATCTCGCTTACCTGGATCCTCCCTACAACCAGCACCGCTACTTCACCAACTACCACGTGTGGGAGACGATCGTCGCGTGGGACGCGCCTGCGCACTACGGCGTGGCGTGCAAGAGGATCGACTCCCGGGACCCGGCTACGAGGAGCGCCTTCAATTCGAAGCGCACCATGCCGGCCGCCCTCGCTCAGACCGTGGCGTCAGTGGACTGCCAGCTGCTCCTGCTCTCGTACAACGACGAGTCGTGGATCACCGTCGACGAGCTCGAGCGGATGTGCTCGCACCACCGCGAGGTCGTGACGCTTGCGTTCGAGTCGGCTCGCTACGTCGGCGCGCGCATCGGCATCCACGACCCCTCGGGAGCGAAGGTAGGGACCGTCTCCCACCTCTACAATCGCGAATACCTGGTCGTCGCCGGGGAAGGTCCCGCGGTACGCCGAGCCGCCACGGCAGCAACGCAGACCCACGGCCTCGTGCGGACTCCGGCGGGCCAGCCAGGGCGTTCGCCGGAACCTCGCCGCTAGGCACCGGCTCGGGCATCCGGATCCGCTCAGGGCAACGGCCCGGCCGCGCCGGTATCGTGCCGGGGGTGGACCGCCTGGGCATCACCGTACCGTTTCACGGCGTGCCGCTCGCCGAGCACCGCAGGTGGCTCCACGACGCGGCTGGAGCTGGATACTCCGACGTGTGGTCAGGGGAGGCCGACGGCACCGACGGCTTTACGCCACTCGCCATGGCGGCAGCCTGGGAGCCGGATCTGCGTCTCGGCGTCGCGGTCGTCCCCGCGTTCACCCGTGGCCCCGCGCTCCTCGCCCAGAGCGTCGCGGCGATGGCGGAGGCGGCGCCGGGGCGGTTTGCCTTCGGACTCGGGACCTCGTCTGCGGTGATCGTCGAGAAATGGAACGCGGCCCCCTTCGAGCGCCCCTACGAGCGCGTACGGGACACGTTGGCGTTCCTGCGGCTCGCGCTGTCGGGGGAGAAGGTGACCGTGGACTTCGAGACGTTCTCGGTGGACGGGTTCCGCCTCTCCCGCCCGCCTGCGGCTCCGCCACCGCTCTACCTCGCTGCCCTCCGACCTGGCATGCTTCGGCTCGCCGGCAGGGATGCCGATGGGGTGATCCTGAACTGGCTGTCCGCAGAGGACGTGACGGCGTCGCTCGCGGAGGTCCGCGCCGGCGCGAGCACGAGGGCCTCCGGCGGCGGCTCCCAGGGCGCCTTCGAGGTCGTGGCGCGGATCTTCGTCGTCCCAGAGCGGGATCCTGCGGTCGCACGGGCCGTCGCACGCCGGATGATCGCGGGGTACCTCACGGTGCCCGCCTACGCGGCCTTCCACCGCTGGTTGGGCCGCGCCCCCCTGCTCCAGGCCATGTGGGACGCGTGGGACGCAGGTGAGCGAAAGACCGCTCTCGATGCGATCCCTGACGAAGTCGTCGACGCGCTCGTCGTGCACGGAGAGCCAGACGTCTGCAGAGCACACGTGGCGCGCTATATCGAGCGAGGGGTCACGCTTCCGATCCTGATGGTGCTGACGGTGGAGCGCGACCTCCATGAAGCGGTTCTCGCACTCGGCGCCTGATCGTGGACTTCCGAACAGTCCCGGTCGCCGAGCTCTCTCGGCGCGTCCGAGACAGGGAGCTGTCTGCTCGCGAGGTCGTGACCGCCTCACTCGAGCGCATCGACGCGCTGAACCCGGGGTTGCTCGCGTTCGTGACGCTCGACGAGGACCGGGCGCTCGAGCAGGCGGGCGCCGTGGACCAGCTCGTGGCCTCGGGCGCAGACCCCGGGCCGCTCGCCGGCGTGCCAATCGGGGTGAAGGACAACGAGGACGCCGCAGGGTATCCCACGACGTTCGGATCGACGTTGTTCGCGACAGCGCCGCCGGCCTTGCACGACTCGGTACTGGTCGCGCGCCTGCGGGCCGCGGGTGCCGTCGTGGTGGGCAAGACGAACCTTCCCGAGCTGGCGTGGACGGCGCACACCTCGAACACGCTCTTCGGTACGACGTGCAACCCCTGGACAAGGGACCACAGTGCGGGGGGCTCCTCCGGCGGCTCCGCCGCTGCGGTCGCTGCGGGGATGGTCCCGCTCGCCACCGGAAGCGACGGGGGCGGCTCGATCCGCATCCCAGCCTCGTGTTGCGCGTTGTCAGGTTTCAAGCCCTCACGCGGCCGCGTCCCTGCAGGAGGCACGCGAGGGGCTGGCTGGTTGGGGCTCTCCTCGAAGGGGTTGCTTGGCCGCACGATCCGCGACGCGGTCGTCGCGCTGGATTCAGTGATCGGCCCCGAAC
>JBOGGB010000159.1:0-3630 GCA_050743605.1 Acidimicrobiales bacterium | reverse complement strand
CCACCAAGGAGAACCAAAGGCTGTCGGTGTAGAGCCCGGCAAGTGAGCGGAGGGAGCCGAGAAGGACGACCAGCACGAGGACGCCGCCGACGATCCACCATCGCAGGTGGCCCGCACGGGGTTTCGCGACGCGCGATGGAACGTCCGACGGGGTTCGCACCCCGAGAAGCCTAAGGCGCGTACCCGCTCAGGTTGGGGTCGGCACGACGAGGCACCGACAGCCCGCATGAGCCGGAGGATGCTTGTGACCGGTGGGGAACTCGTCGCCCGGCGCCACGACCCCTGCCAGAGCGTTGTCCTCGCAGTCGGCACACCCTGGCCCGACCTCGTTTCGACTCCAACGGACCCTGTGCCTCCCCGCGCCCGCCAGCACCCCCTTCGAGAACGCCTCGATTGCGCAGTCCTCGGCAAGTCGCTCGATCCGCTCGCCGCGCCACTCTCGGTAGGCGGCCCCGATGCGCTCGGTGGCGTCGGGCGTCTCCCCTGCGTCGAGCCGGCGCCTGATCTGTACCAAGACCGTCGACGCGAGCGCGTCGGTGACCAAGTCGACGGCATGCTGGTCGACGCGGGCACGCGAGGCCCGTCGGACGCCGACCATCGCTCGAGCGAAGGTGTCCCCCGCGCGGACAGCGTCGCGTACCGATGTCTCGGCCGCCGATACGTACACGGACTGCTGCGTCGCCTCGTCTTCCAAGAGCCCGTCGCGCCATTCGCCAGAACCCTGCCGGACACGGTCAAGCAGGCGATTCTGGTCGTCCTGGAGGAAGCGCTTCATCCGGCGCGCAAGGGCCGCCACGATCGGGTCGAGGGCTTCGGCCCGTCGGGTGAACGCCAGGAGGTCGGGGGGCGGGTCCGCACTGGATGCTTCCCCTTCGGTCTCCCCTTCAGGTTCCCCTTCGGTCTCCCCTTCGGTGTCACTGCCCGGGCCCCGCTCCGCCGCCATCCCCTTTCCGGCGTTCCTCTCCTCCAGCTCCTCCAGCTCCTTCTGCTCCTGCGTGGTCGTCGCGGCCGCCTCGACCGCCTGGGTCGCATCCGGAGCGGCGCGGGTCGCCGCTCGCAGCCTTGCGACGAGCCCCTGGAGCTCGGACGCGCCGGCGAGCGTCGGATCGTCCTGCCAGTCGTGCACCGCGCCGCTCGACGCCCCGCTCACCGCGTGATCGCCTGCGCTCGTGCCGGAGGCGGGGCGCACCACGACCACCGGCGGCTCGATCTCGGCCAGGTCGCTCCCGTTGGAACCGCGGGCGCTCGCTCCGGGCTCGTCGACGACGGTGGCGACGTCGTCGAACCGCAGCAGCGCGCCGGGGAGACGGCTCTGGGCACCCCCGGCCGAACCCGGCACGGCTGTCCCGGCGGGACGCGCCGTGGGGTGGCGTGCCCGAGAGGCGTGCATGGCGCCGCGCGCGCCGTCCCCAGACGCGTCGAGCTCTGCGACGGTGCGCTCGCCTTCCGCGACGAGCACCTGCTCGGGGACGTCGGGGGTGTGCGGTCCGGCGGTGGCAGCGGCGCGCGCGGAATCCTCGGCCTGCGATAGGTCCTCGACGATCTTGTCGAGCGACCGGCGGACGCCGATTACCGAAGTGGCGATCTCGTCGCGAGCCTTGCGGAACAGCTCGATCTGCTCGGTCACGAGGCGTCGACGGTACGCCATGTCGGCGAGCACCCGTCGACGGGCCTCTTGGGCTTGGTCCAGCATCGCCCTGCCGTGCTCCCGCGCACGTTCGATGACGGCCTCACCCTCCTCGCGCGCCGCCTCCAGCGCTGCAGCTGCCTCGACCCGTGCCTGATCACCTAGCGAGCTGGCGACGAGCTCCGCCTCGGCAATGCGCTCCGCCGACGACGTCTCGGCCTTCACCTGGATCTCGCTCGACTGCTGCTGCGCGTCCCGCACCATCGCCGCAGCCGAGTCTTCTGCACGAGTGAGGATGCGTGCGGCCTCCTCGTGCGCGCTGCGCAGCACGGCACCGCTGCGCTGCCCCAGAGATGAGGTGAGCACGCTCTCGTCGACGACCGGGTGACGCGCCCGATCCTCGGCTCCCTGGAGCTCCAGCAGCAACTCCTGCTCCCGTTGGTTCGCGCGCTCCAGCGCGCCAGCGAGGAGCTCGAGATACGCGCGCACCTCTTGAGGATCGAAGCCCCGCCGCACGGTGGAGAAGCCGCGGCCGGCGACGTCGGCCGCGTCGACGCGAGGCGGGGACCCGGGCGAGCGGTCGTCGGCCACGGCGGAGAGCCTACGACTCCGTCACGCCGAGGACTCCGGAACTTTCCCGCCCAGCTTGCGGAGGTCGTCGAGCACCTCGGTGAGGGACTCGACGCCGTAGACCCTCAGCGAGGGCGACGCCTCCGACCGCGCTGTGGCCACCTGCGCGGCCGGCACGAAGAAGACGGTGGCGCCGACTCGCTCCACCGCGACCGTCTTCTGGGGGATGCCCCCGACCTCCCCAACCGCCCCTGTCGGGGCGATCGTTCCGGTGGCGGCGACGGTTCTCCCTCCGGTGAGGTCTCCCCCCGACAGCATGTCCACGATCCCCAGCGTCATGGCCAGCCCTGCGGATGGGCCGCCGATCGACTCGGTGCGCAGCGACACCGGGAACGGGACGTCGAAGGCCTGCTGCGTCTCGATCTCCACTCCGAGGTAGCCCTGCCCGTGCCATCCCGATCCGGGGCAGTCGGGTGTCGCCAGGGGGTGCGCCACCGAGGCGGGCCAGCGGCCGAGTCGGACCCGCTCGTGGACGACGGGCCCAGGCACCATGGCGGCGCGGGCGCTCACGTGGGAGCGCTCGACGACGAGCCGCACCACCTTCCCCGCGGTGCGCGCGCCGAGAGCTCGGGCGAACGCGCAGGAACTCTCGGTGGAGTACCCGTCCACCGAGGTGACGACCTGCCCAACAGCCAGTGCCTTGGTGGCGGGCGAGCCCGACATCACTGCGAAGACGACCGCCCCCCGGTCATGGACTGCGACGTGGTAGCCGAGCCACCTGAAGGCCGCCGTCTTCGCGGCGGACTGGGACTGCTCCATCTCCAGGTAGCCCTGTGCCACGAGCTGAGATGCCGGCGTTGCCGGGCCCAGCACTGTCGCAGCCGGGAGGATCTGCGCGTCGCCTCTCACCTCGTCGAAGAGGTAGCTCAGCGCCGTCACCTGTGTGATGTAGACGTCCGTGAGGAACACGCTCCCACGCACGTGGTGGGCGCGGCCCTGGGGGACCTTCACGAGGGGGACGACCGACTGCGCCACGCCAGGGGTGAGGACGTAGTCGTCCAGATCGACGTGGTCAGCGACCGCGGCGGCCACGACGACCACGGCGACCACGGCGACCACGGCCCGAATCCAGCGCCGTCCTCGCCGTCCTCGCCTCCAGGGCGGGCCGTCCGCAGGTCCGGGCGGGCCGTCGGCAGGTCCGGGCGGGCCGTCGGCAAAATTGGTAGTGCGGTCGGGTTCGGTCTCGGACATACTCGGTCGGTGGAGGTCGATCCTGCCACGAACAGCCCGCTTCGCCTGGTCGACGTGGTGGCAGCCGGGCACCAGGGGGACGGCGCCACCGCACTGAGGGCGCTCGGCTCGTCCGACCCTCGGCTGCGCGAGGCCGGCCTGGGGGCAATGGCTCGGACGGGTGTGCTCGAGGCCACCACCCT
>JBOGGB010000158.1:0-3702 GCA_050743605.1 Acidimicrobiales bacterium | reverse complement strand
TCACCGAGATGCTCGCTCGCAACGGTCTCGCCCTGGACGACGTGATCAGCGTGATCTTCACCTCGACCCCCGACCTCGTCTCGATGTTCCCCGCCGCCGCGGCACGCGGGATCGGGTTCGGAGCGGTGCCGCTCCTCTGCGCGTCGGAGATCCCGGTCCCCGGCGCCATGGCCCGGGTCATCAGGGTGCTCCTGCACGCCACGACCGAGCGGTCCTCGTCCGACCTCCGCCACGTCTACCTGCACGGCGCCCAGGTGCTGCGTGATGACCTCCCCGTCTGAGCCGGCTGAGCCGGCTGAGACGTCTGAGCCGGACGGCCCCCGTCCCCGCCGCGCCCTGGTCGTCGGCACCGGGCTGATCGGGGGGTCGGTCGGGCTCGCGTTGTCGGCGCAAGGGTGGGAGGTGCGCGGCTACGACACCGATCCCGCCCGCAGCCACGCGGCCCTCGGGTTGCGCGCGCTCAGCGAGGTGGGAGACGATCCCGATGCCGAGATCGCGTTCGTGGCGACGCCCTCGTCCGCGGTCGCTGGCGTGGCGAGGGAGCTCCTCTCGGACCCTTCGCGCCGGCCGGACCTGGTGGTGACCGACGTGACGGGGGTGAAGTCGGGGGTGGTCGCCTCGGTGGCCCACCCGCGCTTCGTCGGCGGGCACCCGATGGCCGGCTCCGAGCAGGTCGGCCTCGCCGGAGCGGACCCCGCCATCTTCACCGGCGCGCTGTGGGTCCTCACCCCCACCCCCGAGACGGACCTCTCGGCGTTCTCCAAGGTGCGCGGCGTCGTCTCCTCGCTCGGCGCCGACGTGGTCGCGCTGAGCCCCTCCGACCACGACCGGCTAGTCGCGGTGGTCTCCCACGTGCCGCACCTCGTCGCGGCCACCCTCATGAACGCGGCCGCGGACGGCGCCGCGCACGACGCGGTCCTGCTGCGGCTCGCCGCGGGAGGCTTCCGGGACATGACGCGCGTGGCAGCAGGCCATCCGGGGATCTGGCCCGACGTGTGCGCGTCCAACGCCGAGGCGATCACGGCCTCGCTCGACCGGGTGATCGACGACCTGGCGGCGATGCGTGACCGGGTGCGGGCGGCTGACCGCCGGGGCGTGCTGGAGCTGCTCGAGCGCGCGAGCCGCGCACGGCGCCATCTGCCCGCACGGGGGGCGCGCCCCGACCAGCTGACGGAGGTCCGGGTGCCCGTCCCCGACCGGGAGGGCGTCCTCGCCGAGCTCACGAGCGTCGCGGGGGACCTCGGCGTGAACATCTACGACATCGAGATCGCACACTCTCCCGAGGGGCCCAGGGGCGTGCTCCTCCTGGTCGTCGACGCCGCGGACGCCGAAAAGCTCGTCGACGCGGTGGCCGGGCGCGGCTACCGCGCGACGGCGCAGGCGATCTCGTGAGCGGTTGCCGAGAAGGATCCTCCGGCGGACCCTCGACGACCGCGGTCACGGTGCTCGTCGCGGGCGGCTCGCCGCTCGCGGGCGAGGTCCGGGCGCCCGGGGACAAGTCGATCTCGCACCGCGCACTGCTGATCGGCGCGCTCGGGGAGGGGACGTCGGTGGTGCGCGGCCTGTCCGACGGTGACGACGTGCGGCGGACCCGTCACGCGGTCGCGGCCCTGGGCGCAGAGGTGCACGACGACGGAGCCGTGGTCACGGTCACCGGCGGCCGCGGCGTGCTGCGCCCCCCTGGAGGCCCCATCGACTGCGGCAACTCGGGGACGGGAATGCGCCTCCTCGCCGGGCTGGTGGCGGGGATGGACGGCGAGACCGTGCTCGTGGGGGACGAGTCGCTCTCGTCACGCCCGATGGACCGCGTGGCGGTGCCCCTCACGGCCATGGGCGCCGGGGTGACCGGGGGCGGTCCGCGGTGCGTCCCGCCGCTCACCGTGAAGGGCGGCGAGCTGCACGGAGTCGAGTGGACGCCCGAGATGGCGAGCGCGCAGGTGAAGTCGGCGGTGCTCCTGGCGGGGCTCGGTGCCGTGGGGGAGACCGTCGTGCACGAGCCGGTGCGCACCCGCACGCACACCGAGGAGCTCCTGGCGCTGGCCGGCGCCGACATCGAGGTGACCGACGTGGGGCCGGGCCGAACCGTGCGGCTCCGCGCGTCGTCGCTCCGGCCGTTCGACCTCGTCGTGCCCGGCGACCCCTCCCAAGCCGCGTTCTTCGTCGTGGCGGCCTGTGTCGTGGCAGAGAGTGCGGTCCGCGTGCGCGCCATGTACGCGGGGAACACGCGGACGGGCTTCCTCGGCGTGCTCGTGCGCATGGGGGCCCAGGTGGAGCTCGATAGGGCGGTCGAGGCGGGTGGCGGGCCGACCGCCGACGTCTCCGCACGCTGGGGACCGCTCAGCGGGACCGTGGTGGACGCCGCGGAGATCCCCTCGCTGGACGAGGTGCCGGCGCTGGCGGTCGCCGCCGCGTGCGCCGGGGGCACGACGCGCTTCGTCGGGATGGGCGAGCTCCGGGTGAAGGAGAGCGACCGCCTGGAGGGCGTCGTGCGGCTCGTTCGGGCGGCGGGCGCCACCGCACGCGTGGTGGGGGACGACCTCGAGATCGAGGGCGTGGGGCACGGTGGGACCCTGCGGCACTTCCGGTTCGACAGCGAGGGCGACCACCGCATGGCGATGGCCGCCGCGGTCGCCGCGCTCGCTGCGGGTCCGGGGGAGAGCCGCATCGACGGGTTCTCCGGCGTCTCCACCAGCTATCCCGGCTTCCTCGAGCATGTGCGCCAGGTCGGTGGCGCGGCGCGCGTGCCGCTGGTGGCGATCGACGGGCCCGCCGGGTCCGGGAAGTCCACGGTCTCGAGCGGGATCGCCACGCTCCTCGGTCTCGCTCGGCTCGACACCGGCGCGATGTACCGCGCCGTGGCGTGGGCTGCGCTCGAGCGCGGGATCGACCCCGCGGACGCGGCCGCGGTCGCAGAGCTCGCCGCTGCCGCGTGCATCGACCCCGGGCCGCCTGAAGTCGTGATCGACGGAACGGTGGTGACCGGCGCGATCCGTACGCCCGAGGTGAACCGCGCGGTGTCGGCGGTCGCCGCCAACCCGCTGGTGCGCGCGGCGCTCGTCGAGCGCCAACAGGCGTGGGCGGCGGTGCGCGGCGGCGGTGTGGTGGAGGGCCGCGACATCGGGACGGTGGTCTTCCCGAAGGCCGACCTGAAGGTCTTCCTCACCGCCGCGCCCGAGGAGCGAGCCCGGCGGAGGCAGGACGAGCCGGCCGGCGGCGTCGCCCGCCGCGACGAGCTCGACGCCACCCGGGCCGTGTCGCCGCTCGCCAGGGCGGAGGACGCGAGGCTCGTCGACACCACCGGGCGCCGAGTGGAGGACGTGATCGAAGAGATCGTCTCGTGGCTGCGGTGAGCGGCGGGGGGTCGTCGGCGGCGTTCCCGCTCGACACCCGGAGGTCGGCTTGGTACCGCTTCGCGCGCCTCACGCTGCGCGTGCTGGTCCGCGCGTGGTTCCGGCCCGTGAACGTCGGTCGCGAGCACATCCCTGCCGAGGGGCCGGCGATCCTGGCGCCCGTCCATCGGTCGTTCGTCGACTTCGTGTTCACCGGATCCCTCACCCGTCGGAAGCTCTTCTTCATGGCCAAGGACGAGCTCTGGCACAACAAGGGCCTGGGTCGGCTCCTCTACGCCCTCGGAGCCTTCCCCGTGCACCGCGAGGGGGCCGACCGCGAGGCCCTGCGCCGGGCGGAGGCGGTGCTCGAGCG
>JBOGGB010000157.1:0-6185 GCA_050743605.1 Acidimicrobiales bacterium | reverse complement strand
GTGCCACGGCGCGCCGGCGGACGTCCCCGGGAGCCGGCGGCGCCCCCAGGCCGGCCGGGCGTCGTCGCGTCCTCCGGGGTCACGCCCGGAAGCGTAGGCGCGCCCCGCGCGCCCGACGCGTGGCACGCTCCAGACCAGGTCCCGACGCAGCGCAAGGATGTGCCCGTACGCACGAGGCCGTGGTAGAACGGCTCCGCCGTGGACCAGTACCTCCCGATCTTCTTGCTGCTCGTCCTCGGGGCGCTCTTCGCAGGGCTGTCCTTCGGCGCGTCGAAGCTGCTCGCGCCGCGCCAGAAGCCCACCGCGCAGAAGGTCGCACCCTACGAATGCGGGATCGTCCCCAGCCGCGAGCCGCCCTCCCGCTTCCCGGTCCGCTTCTACCTCGTCGCGATGATCTTCATCATCTTCGACATCGAGATCATCTTCCTCTACCCGTGGGCGGTGGTCTTCCGCGAGCTGCGGGTGTTCGGGCTCGTCGAGGTGCTGGTCTTCGCGGCGGTCGTCCTTGTCGCCTTCGTCTACCTCGTGAGCAACGGGGCGTTGCAGTGGGGGCCTGGTCGGCGGCTCGAGCCGGGCATCCCGACGAGGACGACGGAATCGACGATCGCGCGCGTCCCGACCGAATCAGGGGCGCCCGGGCAGGCGGCGTAGGGGGCGCGACCCATGGGTCTCGAGGACCTCCAGCACAACTTCCTCACCGGCCGGATCGAGGATCTCGTCAAGTGGGCTCGCCGGAACAGCGTCTGGCCCGCCACCTTCGGGCTGGCATGCTGCGCCATCGAGATGATGGCGGTAGGCGCCGCAGACTTCGACATCTCCCGCCTCGGGATGGAGGTGTTCCGCGCCTCTCCCCGGCAGGCCGACCTCATGATCGTCGCAGGCCGGGTCTCCCAGAAGATGGCGCCGGTCCTGCGCCAGGTCTACGACCAGATGATGGAACCCAAGTGGGTCATCTCCATGGGCGTGTGCGCATCGACCGGCGGAATGTTCAATAACTACGCGATCGTGCAGGGCGTCGACCAGGTCGTCCCGGTGGACGTGTACGCGCCGGGATGCCCTCCCTCCCCCGAGACGCTCCTGCACGCCATCCTCACGCTCCACGAGAAGATCCGCACCGGGGAGATCACCCGGCGCCCGGATCGCCTCGCCGGTCGCGGTGCGGGGGCCACGGGCGAGCAAATGGCGGGGTGGGTGGCCGAGCAGCCGGACGCGGTCCGCGTCGCTACTCCTCGATGACCGGCACCGGTTCGACCACGTCGCCCGAGCCCGTCGTGACGACCCCGTCGTCTGCTTCGTCGCCTTCGCCGTCGTCGTCGCCCGAGGTGCCGCGGGTGCCGGGGAGGTGGACCGACGAGGTCGCGTTCCCGCCACGAGCCCGCTACCACGAGCTCGTCGAGTCCTACAAGGCGTCGGGGTACGAGCAGCTCTCCGACCTCACCGCGGTCGACTACCTGACGCACCCGGGCCGAACGCTGCCTGACGGCGTCGCGCCCGAGCGCTTCGAGGTCGTGGCCAACCTCCTCTCGCTCTCGCTGCGCCGGCGTGCGCGTCTGCGCGTCCAGGTGCCGGAGGACGACCCGGTGCTCGACACGCTCTGGGACCTCTATCCCGGGGCGGAAGCCATGGAGCGTGAGGTGTTCGACCTCTACGGCGTGCGCTTCGACGGCCACCCGGACCTCACGCGCATCTTGATGCCCGAGGACTGGGAAGGTCATCCGCTGCGGAAGGACTACGGCGTCGGCAGGGTGCCGGTGCAGTTCAAGGAAGCACCGGGCCCGCGGTGAGCGACGATCTCGAGGACCCCGTTTCCGGGGCGGAAGTCCCGGGCGAGGCAGCTGCCGGCGAGGCAGCCCCCCCCGACGAAACTTCCGGCGAGGCAGCTCCCGGCGTGCGGCGTGCGCCTCGCGCGGGGACCGCCGAGACCTCCGAGGGCGCCCAGGAGCTCGAGACACGTCGGGCGACGGCCCCCGCCCAGCTTCGCCGCGAGGCGGGCGCGGTCCTCCGGATCCCCGAGGGGCACGTCGTCAACACGGGCGACGTCGACTTCGAGCGCCCGACCGACGAGACGATGATCATCAACATGGGGCCCCAGCATCCTTCCACCCACGGGGTGCTCCGTCTCATGCTCGAGCTCGACGGCGAGACGGTGCTTCGAACCAAACCGGTCATCGGCTACCTGCACACGGGGATGGAGAAGACGGCGGAGGAGCTGACGTACGTCCAGGGCGCGACGAACGTCACGCGCATGGACTACCTCTCCCCCCTGACGAACGAGCTCGTCTTCTCGCTCGCGACCGAGGCACTGCTCGGCATCGAGCTCCCACCGCGTGCGACGTGGATCCGCATGCTCTTCTCCGAGCTGCAGCGGATCTCGTCGCATCTCATGTGGATGGCCACGAACGGGATGGACCTCGGCTCCACGTCGATGATGATCTACGGCTTCCGCGAGCGCGAGATGGTCCTCGCGTTCTTCGAGAAGGCCTCAGGGCTCCGGATGAACCACGACTACATCCGGCCGGGCGGTGTCGCCGCCGATCTGCCCGACGGCTGGGAGGACGACGTCGAGATCATCTGCAATACGGTGCTCCGCCGTACCTACGAGTACGACGAGCTCCTGACGGGCCAGCCCATCTTCCGCGAGCGGATGGAGGGCGTCGGGAACATCACGGCCGCAGAGGCGATCGCGCTCTCGGTCACCGGCCCGATCCTGCGCTCGACCGGCGTCCCTTGGGACCTCCGCCGCTCGATGCCCTACCTCTTCTACGACCAGCTCGACTTCGACGTGATCGTGGGGAACTACGGCGACAACTTCGACCGCTACGCGATCCGCCTGAACGAGATCCGCGAGTCGATCAAGCTCGTCCGCCAGATCGCGGCACGGATGCCGCCGGGGGACTACCGCGTGCAGGACCGCAAGGTCACCCCGCCACCTCGCGCGCGGATCGACGAGTCGATGGAGGCCTTGATCCACCATTTCAAGATCTTCACCGAAGGCTTCCGAGTGCCGGAGGGCGAGGTGTACGTGGCGATCGAGTCGCCGCGGGGCGAGATCGGCTGCTACCTGGTCTCCGACGGGACCTCCAAGCCGTACCGGCTCCACATCCGGGGCCCCAGCTTCGTGAACCTCCAGGCGGTGCCCACCTTGATGCGCGGCGGCCTCATCGCCGACGCCGTCGCCATCATCTCGTCCGTCGACCCGGTCATGGGAGAGGTCGACCGATGACCGCCCTTCGTCCAGAGACGGCCGCGCGAGCGCGCGAGCTCGTCATGCTCTACCCCGAGCCGCGCTCCGCGCTGATCCCGCTCTGCCACCTCGCCCAGGAGCAGGACGGCTGGCTGCGCCCCGAGGCGATGGAGGAGATCGCAGACCTGCTCGGGATCACCCCGGCGGAGGTGCGCGGGACTGCGACCTTCTACGACATGCTCCACACCGATCCGGTGGGCAAGCACCTCGTGTCCATCTGCACGAACATCGCGTGTCTCCTCGGCGGCGCCGAGGAGCTGCTCGAGCATGCCGAGCGCACCCTCGGTGTGCGGGCAGGCGGCACCACCGCCGACGGGACGATCACGCTCGAAGATGCCGAGTGCCTGGCGGCGTGCGACCGGACGCCGTGCGTGACGGTCAACCACCGCTACGTCGGCGGGCTCACGCCCGAGGCGTTCGACCGGCTCGTCTCGGAGCTGCGCGCCGGCGAGAAGGACGGCGAGATCCCTCCCCACGGCACGCTCGTGCGCGTGCAGCGCCGTGGCGGCCTGCAGGCCTCGAAGGCGCAGATCGCCTCCGAGCGCCGGCGCATGGCGGACGCCCAGGCGGCCCGGGCGAAGACGGCGGAGGCCGCGCAGGGGGGTGGCGGCTGATGGCGGTCACCGACGCGCCGCGCATCGTCAGCGCCCGCCTCGGCTTCGACGACTCCCACACGCTCGAGCGCTACCTCGCCACCGGAGGCTACGAGGGGCTGCACAAGGCGCTCACGATGACGCCGGAGGCGGTCGCCGCTGAGGTGGACGCCGCGAGCCTGCTCGGGCGCGGCGGCGCGGGGTTCCCTGCGGGACGGAAGTGGTCGATGCTCCGGAAGGACCCGGTCACCTACCTCGTCGTGAACGGCGACGAGAGCGAGCCGGCCACCTTCAAGGACCACCTCCTCATCGAGCGCGACCCGCACCAGCTGGTCGAGGGCGTGCTCATCGCCGCGTACGCACTGCAGGTGACCCAGGCGTTCATCTACGTGCGCGGCGAGTTCGCCCTCGGGCTCGAGCGCGTCACCCAGGCGGTGAACGACGCGTACGAGCACGGAGCGGTGGGCGCCGATATCTTCGGATCCGGATTCTCGATCGACGTCGTCGTCCACCCCGGCGCCGGCGCGTACATCTGCGGCGAGGAGACCGCGCTGTTGGAGTCGCTCGAGGGAAAGCGCGGCTTCCCCCGCATCAAGCCCCCGTTCTTCCCCGCCGTGATCGGCCTGTACGGCCAGCCAACGGTGGTGAACAACGTCGAGACCCTGTCCAACCTCCCGTGGATCGTGCTCCACGGCGGCAAGGCGTTCGCCGGGCTGGGCGAGGGTCGCTCGGCCGGCACCCGGCTCTTCGCGCTCTCCGGGCACGTGCGCAGGCCCGGGACCTACGAGGTCGAGATGGTGAAGACCACCTTCCGCGACCTCGTCTACGCCCCGGTCTACGGCGGCGGTGTCCCCTCCGACCGCGAGATCAAGGCGATCATCCCCGGGGGCGCCTCCTCCCCGTGGTTCGGCCCGCAGCACCTGGACCTCCCGCTCGGGCAGGACGAGGTGGGCAACGCCGGGTCGATGCTCGGCTCGGGCGCGATCACGGTCATGGACTCCACGACGTGCATGGTGCGGGCCGCGTGGCGCATCACGAAGTTCTTCGCACGCGAGTCGTGCGGCCAGTGCACGCCGTGCCGCGAGGGCTCCGGCTGGCTCGAGCGGGTGCTCCGGCGCATCGAGCAGGGGGAAGGGCGCGAGGAGGACCTTGACCTCCTCCTCGACGTGAGCGACAACATCTCTCCGGGCTTGCAGTGGCCGCCGCAGCAGACCACCATCTGCGTGCTCGGCCCCTCCATCCCCCCCTCCATCCACTCCGCGATCGACATGTTCCGAGACGAGGTCCTGCTGCACGTGAAAGAGGGGAGGTGCCCGATTGGCTGAGACCCCACAGACCGTGCCCTTCACCCTCGACGGGCGCCCCGCCATGGCCCGCCCCGGCGAGGTCATCATCAGCGCGGCGGAACGGGCCGGCACCTACATCCCCCGCTTCTGCTACCACCCGCGCATGAAGCCGGTCGGGATGTGCCGCATGTGCCTGGTGGAGGTGAGCGGCCCGCGCGGCGCTACGCTCCAGCCTGCCTGCTTCGTCGCGGTCGCAGAGGGCATGGACGTCACCACGACCTCCGACAAGGTGAGGAAGGCGCAGGACGGCGTCTTGGAGTTCCTCCTCGTGAACCACCCGCTCGACTGCCCGGTCTGCGACAAGGGCGGGGAGTGCCCGCTCCAGGACCAGACGCTCGCGTACGGCCCGGGAGAGTCCCGCTTCCTCGAGGAGAAGCGCCATTTCGAGAAGCCCGTCGCCATCTCGGACCTCGTGCTGCTGGACCGTGAGCGGTGCATCCAGTGCGCGCGCTGCACGCGCTTTGCCGACGAGATCGCCGGTGAGGCGCAGATCGACTTCGCGGGACGCGGCGAGCGCGTCGAGGTCGCGACCTTCCCCGGGCAGCCCTTCACGTCGTACTTCAGCGGGAACACCGTGCAGATCTGCCCGGTCGGCGCGCTGACCGCGACGCCGTACCGCTTCACCGCGAGGCCCTGGGACCTCGACCAGGTGGAGTCGACCTGCACGACGTGCGCGCTCGGCTGCCGCGTCGCGGTGCAGTCGTCGACCAACAGGCTCACGCGCCTCCTCGGGATCGACGCCGACCCGGTGAACCAGAGCTGGCTGTGCGACAAGGGACGCTTCGTCTTCGAGGCGGTCAACGGCGACGAGGTCGCCCGTGGCCATGAGCCCGACGCCGTGGCGCGCGGCGGGCGCATCGTCGACCCGCTCGTCCGCAAGGGCGGCAAGCTGGTCGCCACCGGTTGGGGCGAGGCGCTCGCCGCCGCAGCAGACGGCATCGGGCGCGTGACGGAGGAGAACGGTCCCGGAGCCGTCGCGTTCGTCGGCGGCGCGCGCTGCAC
>JBOGGB010000156.1:0-1751 GCA_050743605.1 Acidimicrobiales bacterium | reverse complement strand
GCTCTTTGATACCGCGCTCGGTGTACTGCCCGTTGCGACAGAAGTCCCACTCCCCCACGGCACAGTTCGAGCAAGGAACGGGGTCCGGTCGCCGCACGATGCCGACCACGAGATCACCCGAGGCGAGCCCTGAACCGGACGGAGCTTCGACGACTCGGCCGAGGGACTCGTGCCCGAGCACGAGACGCTCACGACCCGGCGGCGGCCAGCCGTACTCCCCCGACAGGATCTCGACGTCGGTGCCGCAGATGCCGACACCGATCGTCTCGACCAGCACAGGTCCGTCCGACTCCGGAGGATCCTCGACGTCGGAGAGCTCCGCGGAGTCCTTCTGGAGGGGTACCACCGTCAGTGCCTTCACGTGCGCCTGCCCTTCTCCTGCCGCCTTGGACCTTTCGCGCCGCTCGTGTCTCGCGACGTTCTGCCGTCTGCGGCGCCGTCGCTCCCGGTGGCCGGGCTCGCTGTGACCGCCGGGCTCGCTGTGACCGCCGGGCTCGCTGAGACCCCGTCGTCGAGCGTGGGTGCCCGGCGATGGACAAGCCGGGAGCCGCCGTGCGCACCGTGGCGCAACGCGCCGATCGCCCATCGTGACAAGGACGGCGAAGTCATCGCCTTCTGGCTCTCCAGGCGCCGCGCCGCCACGTCGACGTCGGCGTTCGCCTGCTGGCCGGTGAGCAGGAAGGCGGTGTTCACGAGCGACACGTGGGAGAAGGCCTGCGGGTAGTTGCCGACCTGGCGTCGCGCGACATGGTCGTACTCTTCTGATAGGAGCCCGAGGTCGTTGCGCAGCGACAGGAGCCGCTCGAACAGCGCGACCGCGTCCTCCGTGCGGCCGATCAGGTGCAGGCAGTCGGCCAGCCAGAAGGAGCACGCGAGGAATGCCCCCTCCCGTCCGCTCAGCCCGTCGACAGCCCCCGCGTCGGAAGTGCGGTACCGGAGCACGAAGCCGTCCTCGACGAGCTCGCGCTCGATGGCCTCGATCGTGCCCACCATGCGGGGATCGGTCGCCGGCAGGAACCCGGTCCGCGGGATCATGAGGAGGCTCGCGTCGAGCGCGTCGCTGCCGTAGTACTGGGTGAAGGCGTTCTTCTCCGCGTCGAACCCCTTCTCGTAGATCTCCTGGCGGATCTGGTAGCGCATGGCGCGCCACTTGTCGATCGGGCCTTCGAGCTCCGGCCAGTCCTCCATGGTCCGCAGGGCGCGGTCTACGGCGACCCATGCCATGACCTTCGAGTGGGTGAAATGTCGGCGCGGCCCTCGCACTTCCCAGAGCCCGTCGTCCGGTTGGCGCCAGCCGTCCTCGAGGAATTCGACCAGCTTCTTCTGGAGGTCCCAGATGGACCGGGTGTGCACGTTGTCCGCGCGCGCCGCGGAGTACAGCGCGGACATGACCTCGCCGTACACGTCGAGCTGGTACTGGCCGGCTGCGGCGTTGCCGATCCTCACCGGCTTCGACTCCTCGTACCCGCCGAGCCAGTCGACCTCCCACTCGTCCAAGCGCCGCTCGCCTCCAGCTCCGTACATGATCTGGATCTTGGAGACGTCACCCGCGGTCGCACGCAGCAGCCAGTCACGCCAGGCCATTGCCTCGGCGTGGTACCCGCCGAGCATGAGGGCCTCGAGCGTCAGCGTGGCGTCGCGCAGCCAGCAATAGCGGTAGTCCCAGTTCCGCTCCCCCCCGAGCGCCTCGGGGAGGGAGGTGGTCGCGGCCGCGACGATCCCGCCGGTCGGCTCGTAGGTGAGCGCTTTCA
>JBOGGB010000155.1:0-5488 GCA_050743605.1 Acidimicrobiales bacterium | reverse complement strand
CAGCCCTGGGCCCGCCATGTCGTCGCCCGGCCGGACGTCGCCGCGGTGGACTCGGTCGACCAGGTCGTGGCTGCCATCGAGGTCGACCTGATGACCGACACGGCTGTCTTGGTGTAAGGGCACCCAGCAGTGGCCGACGCTCGGCAGCTCATCCTGCCCCTGCGCGGCGCTCTCATCCCGGTCCCCGCCCATCCCCAGGAAGGCATCTGCTCGATCTGTCACAGCAGCACGAACGCTGGCTTCCCGACCTGCCGTCCCTGCCACGACGCGGCGTTGCTCGACCCGCTCGAGGTTCTCCCGATCACGCTGTCGGTGCACGGAGAACTGATCCACGACCACCTAAGGAATTACAAAGACAGCCGTTCGGCGACCGTCCGTCTTCGCATGAGCCTCCGGCTGGCTGGCCTGCTTGCCGCCTTCATGGCATGCCACGCGGCCTGTGTCGGCGAGTGGGACTTCGCCACCTGTGTCCCTTCCCCTCGTCGCGTGGCCCTGGAGCCCGTCGTGAACCGCGTACAACTCTTCGCTGGCCGCTACCGCCAGGTCCTTGTCACCCGGCCTGACGCTGGTGAGCGAGCGCTGGACCCGGCGCAGTTCACCGTAACCGCTGACGTGGCTGCCCAACGTGTCCTGCTGCTCGACGACACCTTCGTGAGCGGCGCCAAGCTATTCAGCGCGGCCGCGGCGTTGCGCCAACACGGGGCCACTGTCGTCGGCCCCGTTGTGATCGGCCGACACATCCAGCGCAGCTGGGCGCCGAGCGCTGAGCTTCTCTCGTGGATCGAGGAGCGTCCATGGGAGGAGAACCGCTGTGCCCGGTGCGCCGGTGAGCGCCGTGGCGGGACTCTGTTCTGAGCCCTGAATGTGGAAGTCTGCGGCTTCCTCCAAGGTCAAGGTCGAGCCGGCGCGCTGATGAACGTGGAGCCGTAAGCGGCCTTCCCGTAAGGGATAGGGATAAAGGGGGTTCTCGAAGCTCCCGGCTACGAGTCCGACGCGCATGAGGACTGGGCGGCGGCGGCAGATGTTCGTTGGGAGAGGGAGACCATCGCAAGCGCCGGCTCGAGGAAGCGAGTGATGCCCGCGACGCGGCCTGCGGTGACGTCGAGGACGACGACACCTGATGGCTGTGCGTGGCGGTCTTTGGGGTGGCCGAGGAAGCAGACAAAGCCCGGCTGACCGTTGGCCGCGTCGACAGAGGTGTGGTGTTCGGTACTCCTCTGCCGATCACCACCGTCCACGGGCGGATCTCCCACCGCTTGACGAGGCCCGACTCCGTCGACGTGTGGGTGGCTGGCGCAGCTGGGTACCATCCGCCGGTGGTTGGACGCACGCACACCTAGTCGGGCGTCGGGCTTGGGGAGATCGGGATCTACCGGGCCTTGGCAACCCTGGCGCCTCTCCACAACGGCCACTTCAGAGCCCTCCAGCTCCCCAGCGACATAAGGATCGACGCCGACCGGGGGCGGCTCGTCCTGCCTCACTACGCCGGCGAGGACCTCGTCCGGCGCTGGGACGAAACTGATGGCGGTGCTTCCCTCGACCTCGACCTCGCCGTCCGTATCCCCGTCGTCCTGGCGGACCTCGCAGAAATAGACGCGCGTCGCATAACTGCAGATCCTGTGCTGTCGAAGATCCCCGGCCTTGTTTTCGACTTCGAGGAGACGCTGGCCCGGTCGACCGCGATCGCCCGACGGCTCGTGCGCGCTGGCCTCATCAACCCCGACGACTGCGCGACCGCAGTGCAACTCGCGTGCTCGAGCCCGGGAGCGCGACGGGCGACATCGAGTAGCGTCACCTGAGCAGGTTGGCTCGAGACGACTTGCTGGGACTTGACGCCGTGAGGTGCCGGTGGTCCGCGGACCTCGGATGCAGGTGGCGTTAGCGTTGAGGAGTGTCCGACCTGCTCGGTTGCTTGTCCAAGGTCCTGGTGGCGTTCACGATCGAGTTCGACAACACCTCAGAGTTGCGACTCCCGCACAGCACCACCACGAGCGGGGTAAAGGGTGGCCCATGGCTGCTCTCGCAGGCGATGTGGGCCAACACGCTGCAGTTCGTCCCCGACGACGGTGCACCGCGGGAGCAGCTTGAGCCTCTGCTCAGGTTGACGAACGGCAAAGGCCTTATGCGGTGGGGGTGGCTGAAACAGGACGGCGAGATTCTGAGGCCAACCCGGTACCTGCGTCGCGCTCGCCCGATCCTCGCCCCGTTGGCCGAAGAGATCGAGGGTCGGTGGACTGAAAGGCACGGCCGCGCGCTCCGCCGAGCCCTGGACTCTCACTTGGCCGCTCATCCGGCGGCGTTGCCGCCGTACTTGCCGGTGGTGGGGTTCTCCGCAGGGATGCGCACTGACCCGGTGAAGGCAGCAGAGGGCGGCGTAGCGGCAGCACGCGCTGGCGCCGATCTGTCCGCGAAGCTGGCTCGCGCCCTGCTCGGCTTCACCCTGGATTACGAGAAGGGCCCGAAGGTGCCGCTACCCATATCGGCGAACCTGCTCCGCGTGCTGGCTGGCGGACCGACTCCGGTGCGGACGCTGCCGATGGTCACCGGGGTCTCCAAGGAGGGGGCGTCAGCAGCGCTGGGTTGGCTCGACCGCTCCGGCCTCGTCGTCATCGACCCGGAGCGCCGGGCGCACTTGACCGACGACGGCGAGCGGGCCGAGCGGGTGTGGCGCCAACGGGCGAGCGCGTACATCGATCCCCTACTGGCGAACGCGCTGGACGACATTCTGGGCAATGCCGAGGCGCTGCGCGAAGGACTCACCGCAGAGCCGGTCAACTGGCGAGCGAACCCGCCTTACACCCAGCGCACCCGAGCACTGCTGAAGGATCCGGCCGCCCGCCTACCGCACCACCCGATGGTGCTGCACCGCGGTGGCTACCCCGACGGCAGCTGACAGAACTCGACATTCGTCATCGCCTTTCATGCGGATCCGTCGACACCGGCAGCGGAACGAAGCCAGATGGACCACGGCCGAATGCTGGCGATCGAGAGCACGCCGTCTGCCCACGGGTCGGACTCCAGACGAGTCCGGACTTCGTCCTCATCCCTAGCATTGAGGACCAGGAGCGCGCGATCGCCGTCGAGCTCGCCTACCGGAGCTCCCAGGAGGATGACGCCTTCTTCGACGAGCCTGTCCATGAAGCCAGCGTGTGCAGTCCATCCAGCCTGCTGACGCCTACTCAAGGTGTCGCCCCACGCAGGGCCTCGGACGGTTTCAACCAAGTAGTAATCTGCCATCTGCAGATCGTACGCATGGGTACAGGCGAAGACGGGCGTCGACGCGGCCACTCCCGGTGCGATGCGTCACCATCCGTCGTTTAGGGCGACTTCTCTGTCGTCGGATGCTCGGGAACAGGGGCGACTTGAAGCACGCGGCATCACGTTTCAATCATTCGGCTGTAGCTGCCACCTCCTTCGGTTCGTTGATCCACGCGACCGCCGGCAGCCGTGGGGGTGCCGGAGCCTTGCCGACCAAGCGCTCAGTGTGTTCGGCGTAGGCTGCGTCGAACACGAGGGCTCACTGTCGCCGGAGTGACTCGGCACGTCCGTAGTGGACACCTGAGGACGTGTGGAACGCGATGCCCGAGTGCCGGTGCTCGTGGCTGCACCAATCGAAGAATCGGGTGCACCAAGCATGGGCGTCCTCGTAGGAGCCGAAGCGTCGAGGGAACTCGGGCCGGTACTTGAGGATGCGAGTGTGGCTTGGGATAGTCGTTCGACGTGTGCGGACTCACGTGAATCGGCCGCAGGGCGTCAGGGCTGGCGTCCGAGGGCCTCCACGCCGCCCTGGGCTCGTGGGGGCTCCACTCGGTGAGCAGCAAGCTCGTCGCCACGTTGCTCGACGAGTGTCATGTTGGAGATATCACCGCGACGCCGTACAGGGCGGCGGCCGCTGCCAGACGGTCGTCGTAGGTCACGATGCCGTCGAGCTCGTCGCCCAGTTCCAGAGCCGCCGCGAGATGGAGTGCGTCCAGGCTGCGCAACTCGTCGGGGTCGAGCGTGGCCGCTCGTTCGAACGCCCCGGAAGTGAGGCTGAACAAGGTGAGGGCATCGAGCACGACTCGTGCGCGCTGCATCCTGTCGGGAGCCGCTCGGCGGGTTGCCCGTAGGAGCTCGGTGCGCAGCAAGTCACTGGCGACCACCCGAGTTTCGTGGCCGGCTGCCCACGATGCCATGGCCTCTGATTCCGGTTCGAAGACGACGAGCTTGGCGGCTGCTGAGGTATCGAGGTAGAAGGCCATCAGTAGCGTTCCTCGCCACGCATGGCCACCACGACCTCCGACAGCGGTGGCTGCTTCGTCCCCACATCGACGGGGGACGCCCCGAGGGCGGCGAGGGAACGCTTTGCCAGCCGAGCCTGTCCTGCGGCTACGAGGGCGGCAACCCGTCCCTCGGGAACCGGGACAAGCTGGGCGACCGGCCTTCCCCGATCGGTAATGGTAACCACCTCGCCTGCGGCTGCTCTGGCCACGACTTGCGAGGCGTTCTGCTTGAGGGCTCGGATGCCTACTGTACTCATGTTCTACATTGTAGCACCTCGTATTCCTGCTGACTCCGCCCATCCCGACCTCCTCGCCTTTCCGCTTTACTCACAGCCATGCCGCCGAAGGGCTCTGTCTGCCGCCATCCATGCGTGCGTACCAGCGGTACGATCGGACCGGCGATCCGGCGCGGCGGACCTGGTGAAGCGCTCGATCGAGTTAGTGGACCCTTCGGGCCACCCGCAGGATCGGTGGCCCGGTGCTCCCCGCCCATCGAGGTGGCCAAGCGACGGTGGCTACCCGTCTGACGCACCACCTCGTATCCGAAGTGCCGACGCAGGAGGGCCGCCAGCTCACGTCCGGTGAGGTCGCGCGGCAGACTCACACGGCGAGGAGCTCGTCGCGGACGAGATGGAGGCGCACGACCTTCGGCGGCTCGTTCTCGTCGAAGTGGCAGCCGACAGCGTCGCGGACTGTCTCCCGGAGCGAGTCGAGATCATCGACCTCCGTGGCAATCGACTTCCCGACAGCACAAGCGACATAGCGAGATGCCCCAGCGGACCCGTGTGGAACTCGAACACCGCCAGTGTGCGGTGCCGGTGATGGCGGCCCGGTCACCGTCACTGCGCTGGACCGGCACCCGGCGGCTCGGTATCCCGACCCCTCAGTGACGACACGCGGTCTTACACTGATTTTGTGGTCGAACCGATCGGCTCGACGTCGTCGGTCACCGGCGTCCGTCCGGAACGGAAGGTCGCCGTCGGCAGGCGGGTGTTCCTCGGGATGGCCGCTCTCGGCGCTGCCGGCATCGTGCTCGGGTCCACGGTCCAAAGCGGCGTCGCCAGGGCTCTCGGGTCGGGCATCGGTAGCCTCCTGCCGGGAGGGGATCACTGGGTGATCTACAGCGTGAGCGGCTCGTTCCCCTCCATCTCGCGCTCTGCGTACCGGCTCGCGATCTCGGGACTCGTCGAACGGCCCGTGACCTTGACCCTCGACGACATCGAGGG
>JBOGGB010000154.1:0-1869 GCA_050743605.1 Acidimicrobiales bacterium | reverse complement strand
CCCTTGGCCTTGCGCCAGATAATCTCGGCGCGCATGAAGTACCCGATCCCGAGCATCCGGGCGGTCACCTCGTGGGACAGGGGAACGTACGGCCGGCGACCGAGGTTGGCGACGTTGACCACCGCCCGGCCACCGGGTTGGAGCACTCGGTAGGTCTCCAGGAACACCCGCTCCAGGAGCGCCAGGTACTCCTCGAAGGAAGCGTCCGAGTCGTAGTCCTTGCCGACGTGGTAGGGGGGCGAGGTCACCATCAGCGCCACGCTGTCGCCGGGCAGCTCCGACATCTGCTCGGCGGAGTGCTCGAACACCTCGTCGGCGACCGTCAACTGCGACGTCTGCCGGTCCTTCGTCTCGTTCACGGAGACGAGCGCCCGCCTGTAGTAGGGGGAGGAGTCGTGCCCCTCGCGACGACCGACGCCGAAGCTCCTGGTCTTGGTCGTCGTCCTGCGTCCCTCCATCGTCGTCACGGTAGCTGGGCGCCCCCGACGGTTCAGGGATGCGCTCCGCCGGCTCCCTGCCGACCGGGACACCGACCGTCGCCGTTCCCGTACAATCACATTCGTTGGTCGTCGGGAGCCACGGCCCCCACGTCGTCCTAGCCCGGGGAGGTGACCGGTGCCGGAGCACGAGCCGAATCAGAGCAGGGTCCCCCAAGAGCGAGTCCTCTTGACGGAGATACCCGGACCCAGGTCCAAGGAGCTCGCCGCCCGGCGGGCGGCCGCCGTGGCTCCCGGAGTGAGCAGCTTGGCCTCCTTTTACGTCAAGGATGGTGCGGGCGCGATCGTGCGCGACGTCGACGGCAACTGCCTCATCGACCTCGGCTCGGGTATCGCCGTCACCGGCGTCGGCCACGCAGCGCCTGGCGTCGTCGGGGCCGTGAGCGAGCAAGTCGCCCGCTTTACGCACACCTGCTTCATGGTCGCGCCATACGAGGAGTACGTGGCCGTCTGCGAGCAGCTCGCCGAGCTCACCCCGGGGCAGCACGAGACGCGCTCGGCGCTGTTCAACTCGGGCGCCGAAGCCGTCGAGAACGCCGTCAAGATCGCCCGGCACGCGACGGGGCGTGCGGCGGTCGCCGCCTTCGACCACGCGTACCACGGCCGGACCACCCTGACCATGGCGCTCACCGCGAAGAGCCTCCCCTACAAGCACCGCTTCGGACCGTTCGCGCCCGAGGTGTACCGGGTCCCGATGTCCTACCCGCTGCGCGATCCCGAGGACATGACCGGCCGGGAAGCGGCGCAGCGCGCCATCGGCCAGCTCGAAGTCCAGGTCGGCTCGCACACCCTCGCGTGCGTGGTCATCGAGCCGATCCAGGGAGAGGGCGGTTTCATCGTGCCGGCCGCCGGGTTCCTCCCGGCGCTGTCCGACTGGTGCGCCGAGCACGGCGTCGTCTTCGTCGTCGACGAGATCCAGACGGGCTTCGCGCGGACGGGCGCGTGGTTCGCCTGCGAGCACGAGGGGGTGGTGCCGGATCTCCTGGCGACGGCGAAGGGCATCGCTGCGGGCATGCCCCTCGCCGGGGTGACCGGCAGAGCCGAGCTGATGGACGCGGTCCACCCCGGCGGGCTGGGCGGCACCTACGGCGGCAACCCGGTCGCGTGCTCCGCGTCGCTGGCGGCCATCGCCACCATGCGCGATCTCGACCTGCCGCAGGCGGCCCGGCGCATCGAAGCGATCGCCCGGCCGCGTCTCGAGTCGCTGGCAAAGACGCATCCGGCGATTGCCGAGGTCCGTGGCCGTGGAGCCATGCTCGCCTTCGAGATCGTCCGCACCGGCACCTTGGAACCCGATGCAGCAGCGACCCAGGCGATCGCCCGCCGCTGCCACGCCCAGGGGGTGATCGTGCTCACGTGCGGAACTTGGGGC
>JBOGGB010000153.1:0-4876 GCA_050743605.1 Acidimicrobiales bacterium | reverse complement strand
AGACCGGGTTGATCGTCCCGATGATGACGACTAACTTGTTCACCCACCCGGTGTTCAAGGACGGCGGGTTCACGAGCAACGACCGAGGCGTGCGGCGGTTCGCGCTGCGCAAGGTGATGCGCAACCTGGACCTCGCCGCCGAGCTCGGAGCCGCCACGTACGTCTTCTGGGGTGGCCGGGAGGGCTCGGAGACCGACGCCTCGAAGGACGTGGGGGCAGCGCTCGATCGCTACCGGGAGGCGATCGACCTGCTCGCGCAGTACGCGGTCGACCGGGGCTACGGCATCCGGTTCGCCCTCGAGCCGAAGCCCAACGAGCCGCGGGGAGACATCCTGCTGCCCACGGTCGGTTCCATGCTGGCGTTCATCTCGACGCTCGAGCACGCCGACATGGTCGGCGTGAACCCCGAGGTGGGCCACGAGCAGATGGCCGGGATGAACTTCGTCCACTCGGTCGCCCAGGCGCTGTGGCACGACAAGCTGTTCCACATCGACCTGAACGGCCAGCGCGGGGCGAAGTACGACCAGGACCTGATCTTCGGCCACGGCGACCTGCTGAGCGCGTTCTTCCTCGTCGATCTCCTCGAGCACGGCGGGCCCGGAGGCGCAAGGCCGTACGAAGGCCCGCGGCACTTCGACTACAAGCCCCTGCGCACCGAGATGGCGGACGGGGTGTGGGCGTCGGCGAGCGCGAACATGGTCACCTACCTGCTCTTGAAGGAACGTGCCGCCGCCTTCCGGGCGGACCCCGAAGTGCTCGAGGCCATGGAGTCGAGCGGGGTGACCGGTCTCGCCATCCCCACCCTCTCCCCGGGCGAGGGCCATGCGGGCCTCGGCGCGGACCGGTCGGCCTTCGAGGAGTACGACGTCGACGTCGCGGCCAACCGCTCCTACGGCTTCGTGCAGCTCAGCCAGCTGGCCGTCGAGCACGCCCTCGGCGCCCGCCGCTGACCTGTGGGCCGCCGGGGGGGCCCGCCGGGGGGCCGGACCCTCGTGGCCGGGGTCGACGCCTCGACCCAGGCCTGCAAGGTGGTGGTGCGCGACCTGGAGACCGGGGCGCTCGTCCGTGATGGCCGGGCGCCCCACCCGCCTGGGACCGAGGTCCACCCGGAGCGGTGGTGGGAGGCCCTGGCCGGCGCGCTCGACAAGGCGGGGGGCCTGTCGGACGTTGCGGCGGTGGCCGTGGGGGCCCAGCAGCACGGGATGGTTTGCCTCGACGCCGAGGGCGAGGTGGTGCGGCCCGCGCTCTTGTGGAACGACACCCGCTCTGCCGGCGCGGCGGCCCAGCTGGTGGGGGAGCTGGGCGGTGGGGCCGTCGGGCGAAGGGCCTGGGCGGAGGCCGTGGGGACCGTTCCGGTGGCCTCGCTCACCGTCACGAAGCTCCGGTGGTTGGCCGAGGTCGAGCCCGCCAACGCCGCGAGGACCGCTGCGGTCTGCCTCCCGCACGACTGGCTCACGTGGCGTCTTCGGGGCACGGACCTCCGGGGCGGGGCGCGCCGGCACAGGGTGACCGGGATCGCCGAGCTGACCACGGACCGCGGGGACGCGAGCGGCACCGGCTACTGGTCTCCCGCCGAGGGCTCCTACCGCCTGGACCTGCTGGAGCTCGCCTTGGGGCACGAGGCAGCCCTCCCTGGGGTGCTCGGCCCGCACGACAGCCCGGGGCGGACGCCGGAGGGGGTCTGTCTCGGCCCGGGCACTGGAGACAACGCGGCCGCCGCGCTCGCTCTCGGCCTCTCCTCGGGTGAGGTGGTCGTGTCGATCGGGACCTCCGGGGTGGTGCTCGCGGTCGCCGACCGGCCCACGGCCGACCCCACCGGGGCGGTGGCCGGCTTCGCCGACGCCGCGGGGCGCTTCCTCCCACTCGTGTGCACGTTGAACGCGGCCAGGGTCCTCGACGCGGCGTGCACGCTGCTCGGCGTCGACCACGAGCAGCTGTCGCACCTCGCGCTCGAGGCTCCGGCCGGCGCGGAGGGCCTCGTCGTCGTGCCGTACCTCGAGGGCGAGCGCACCCCCGACCGACCCTTCGCCACCGGAGCGGTCCACGGCCTCCGTCTGGCGAACTCCCGGCCGGACTGCCTCGCTCGGGCGGCCGTCGAAGGCATGCTGTGCGGGCTCGCCGACGGTCTGGACGCGCTCGTCGCCCAGGGGATCGGAGTGGAGCGGGTGGTGCTCGTCGGCGGGGGCAGCCGCTCGGAGGCCGTGCGGCGCATCGCCCCGGCTGTGCTCGCGCGACCCGTCGACGCCGCAGAGGAGGGTGAGCTCGTAGCAGACGGGGCCGCGCGCCAGGCGGCCTGGGTGCTCCAGGGGGGCGACGAGCCCCCGGCGTGGGCGCTCGTGCCGACGCGGTCCTACGAGGCATCTCCCACCCCGTGGGTCCGTGCTCGCTACGGGGAGCTGCGGGAGGCGACTGCGTCGGTGCCGACGACGGCGGCCAGTCCGGACGTCCCGACCGCTCCGACGGACAGCCCCAGGCGGTAGGCGTGCGGTTCGAGCAGGCCGACAGCCCGGCCCGCCAGGGGTCGCTCCGTCGGCACAACCTCGGGCTCGTCCTGCGCGAGCTGGTCGCAGCCGGGCCGTGCACCCGGGCCGAGCTGGCCCGGCGGACGGGGCTGACCAAGGCGACCATCTCGGGGTTCGTCGAGACCCTCGCGTCGGCCGGGTTCGTCGAGGACGCGCCGGACGGGCCGCGGTCGAAGGGCGCGCCTGGCCGCCCGGCGAGCCCCCTCCGCCTGGGGCCGGCGGCGCCGCTGGCCGCGGGGGTGGAGATCGGGGTGGACTTCCTCTCGTGCTGCGTGGCGGCTCCGACCGGCGAGGTGCTCGCGCGGCGTTGGCGCGCACGCGACCACCGCGCGGGTGCGCCCCAGGAGCGCCTGGCCGACGTTGCGGCAGAGGTGGCGGCCCTCGTGGCGACGGTGCGTGGCGGCGGCGACCCGCGAGGGAACCTCGGCCACCTTGGCCGGGTCGCCGGCGTCGGGGTCGCCCTGCCGGGCGTGGTGGGACCCGGGGGACGGGTCCTCAGCGCGCCCAACCTCCCCACGTGGAAGGGGCTTGACGTCCGCGACATGCTCGTGGCCGAGCTGCAGAGGACCGCGGGCGGAGGTCGCGCCGGGCTGCAGGCGCCGGGTGAGGCTCCGTTCGTCGTGGAGGTGGGCAACGAGGCGGACCTCGGGGCCCTCGGCGAGCTGTGGTACGGCGGGCATCGTGGGCTCTCGGACTTCGCCCTCGTGTCCGCTGAGGTCGGGGTGGGAGCGGGCATCGTGGTGGGGGGGAGGCTGTTCTCGGGCGCGACCGGGGCGGCCGGCGAGCTGGGTCATCTCACGATCGACCCGGATGGCCCGGCGTGCGGCTGCGGGTCACGGGGGTGCCTCGAGCGCTACGCCGGCAAGGAGACGCTCTTGGAGGCGGCCGGTGTACGGGATCTCGCCGGGCTGCGGGCCGGCGCGGACCGCGGCGACCCTGCCGCGGTCGCCGCCCTCTCTCGGGCGGGGAGCGCCCTCGGCCTCGCCGCCGCGGCGCTCGTCAACGTCGTCGACGTGCCAACCCTTCTCCTCGGCGGGATCTACGCAGAGCTCGGTGCCTATCTACTTCCGGCGCTCTCCGCCGAGCTGCGAGTCCGGGCGGTCCGGCATCTCTGGGACCCGGTGCGGCTCCTCCTCGCAGCTCTGGGGCCGCAGGCCGCGATGCGGGGGGCCGCCGGTTCCGTCCTCGAGCGCGTGCTGTCCGACCCGGCGGTCCACCTGCCCGAGGTTGCCGGCTGAGGGCTGGGAGGTCGCCCCGAGGGCATCGCGCTCAGGTGATCGCGCTCAGGTGATCGCCGGCGGCGCGGTGCTCTCTCGCACCACCAGGCGGGTGGCGAGCTCGAGCCGGACGGGGATCTCCGCGTCTTGGTCGGTCTCGAGGAGGATCTGGACGGCGAGCCCGGCCATCTCGATGAGCGGTTGGTTGACGGTGGTGAGCGCCGGGGACGACCACTGCCCGAGGGGAAGGTCGTCGAACCCGACCAGGCTCAGGTCCTCCGGCACCCGCAGCCCGGCTTCGCGGGCGGCCTGAAGGACGCCGAGCGCCTGGAGGTCGTTCCCGGCGAAGATCGCGGTGGGCGGCGGATCGAGCTGGAGCAGCTCGCGGGCCTGTTTGTAGCCCCCCTCGACGTGGAAGTCCCCGTAGCGGCACAGGACATCCTCGGGGGAGACCCCTGCCGCCTCCAGGGCAGCCCGGTACCCGTCGAAGCGGGCTCGGGCGCTCAGCAGGTCGCTTGGGCCGGTGATGAGGGCGACCCGGCGGTGCCCGAGGTCCAGCAGGTGCTTGGTCGCCTCCCTGCTGCCCGCCCAGTTGGTGACGCCGACCGAGCTCACCTCGGGATCGGGCTCACCACGGGGGTCGATGACCACGAAGGGGAGTCGCCGGGCCCGCAGCTCGGCCTTCTGGCGGCCGGTGAGCTCGGAGAGAACGAGGATGATGCCCCGGGTCCCCCTGGCGGTGATGAGGTCGAACCACACCCGGCGCTCGTCCCCCTCGGAGAGGGAGGTCAGGGCGACGGTCAGTCCCTGGCGCTGGGCGGCCGCCACGGCGCCGCGGGCGATCTCGACGGCCCAGGGGCTCTCGAACTCCTCGAACACCACGTCGATGAGGCCCGTGGGCGGGGGCGCGGCGCTGCGGCGACGGTAGCCGCGGTGGACGATGCGCTCCTGGACCAGGTCCCGGGTGGTCGGGGCCACGTCCGCACGCCCGTTGAGCACCTTGGACACGGTCGCCGTCGAGACGCCGCACTCGCGCGCGATCTCCGCGATCGTCACGCGCCCCTTCACTGTCTCGAAAGTTCCGATCCTCATTCGCACCTCGTTCGCTCGCCCCTCCGAGCCGTATGCCCGTAGATC
>JBOGGB010000152.1:0-6422 GCA_050743605.1 Acidimicrobiales bacterium | reverse complement strand
CGCGCTGCGCAGCGCGCCGCCCGACACGAAGATCCCGTTGGGAGCGACCAGCAGCGCGACGGCCACGACCACGAACGGGAACCAGTCGGAGGCGAGCGAGTTGATGTAGGTGCCGGCGATCGTGACCAACACGCCCAGCACGAGCCCTCCGGCCATCGACGCAGCGGGGCTCTCGATGCCACCGATCATGAGCGCCACGAAACCGTAGATGCCGTAGGTCTCACCGAGGTACGGGTTCGCGAAGGAGATCGGACCGACGAGGACACCGGCGATGCCCGCGAGCAGACCGCCCAGGGCGAAGACGACGACGGCGTAGCGCGACACGCTCACACCCATGGCCGAAGCCGTCTCCGGGTCCGCCGACACGGCCATCCCGAGCTTGCCAGCAAACGTCTTCTTTCGAAGGAGCTCGATGCAACCCGTGAGCACGAGGGCCACGATGATCGTCATGATCTGTTGCCAGCTCATGGAACCACCGAAGAACCGGACGGAGGTGCCGTAGAGCATCGTCGGGAAACCGAGTGAGGTTGTGCCCCAGATGAGCCCGGCCATGGATTCGAGGAGGATCCCCACCCCGAGGGTGCTCACGAGCCACGCGAAGCTGAACCGGTTGAAGCTGAGAACCGGCCGGACGGCGAGGAAGTAGATGACGGCGCCCGTGGCCGTGGACGTGACCAGGGCCACGAGGACGGCGACTCCCAGCGGGAGCTGCGCCTGCACGAGCCCGGTCGTGACCATGATCGAGAGCATCAACAGCTCTCCGGTCGCGAAGTTGATCACCCTCGTGACGTAGAAGACGACCGCGTAGCCCATCGCGACAAGACCGTAGATGGCGCCTATGGACAGACCCGTGTAGAGGACCTGCATCAGTATCGCCTTACCACGCTCTTTCGGTTAGCGCGTCGCCCCGTCCTGGCACTCCACCTCGTCCTAGCACTGCACAGTGTGGCCGCCGGCGCAGTGTCCCTTCACAGCGCCGGCGACCAGCGGATCAGAAGCTCGTATGTACCCACTTGTGCTTCGAGACGCTGTACTTCACGAGAGTGAGCTGGGGAGCTGTGATCGTGACGTGCTTCTGCTTGGTGAGGCTCAGTGTCCCGCTGAGACCGTGGAAGTCCTTCACGTGGGTGTCCAAGTAGGCCTGGATCTTCGCTGGCGACGTCGACTTCTCCGTCTTGATCGCTGTGGCGAGGAGGTTCACGGCATCGTACTCGACGAGGGCAAACGCGGTCGCTGTGACGTGGAACTCCTTCTTGTACGCCTTATCGAAGGCCTTCACCTTCGCGTTGGGCGAGTAGGACGCCGTGAGCTCGGCGCAGTACATGCCTGTCGCGTCGGAGCCTGCCAACTTGGCGAAGTCTGTTGTGGCGCAGGTCTCGTCGTTGCCGAGGACGGTGAAGTGGTCGCCGAGACTGTGGATCTCCTTGACGAACACCGCGTCGTCCTGCGGGGTCAGCCAGACATCCACGCAGTCGGCACCGGACGCCTTCACCTTCGCGATCTCCGAGACGGTGTCTTGGGTGGAGCCGCTCGCCCAGTCTTCGGAGATCGCGTCGTTCACCTTGAGCGCCTTCTTGTAGGTCTGCTGCACGCCGGCGAGCCCGCCGAGCCCGTAGAACGTCGGGTCATGGAGCATGGCCAGGCCCGTGGGGCAGCTCTTGTTGGCGTAGTCGCCGACGATCTGCCCCCACGCGTACGTGTTCAAGCTGGTGCTCCACGCCCAGGCCGCGGGGGCCTTCGCCGGACCTTTCGCGTAGATCGCGGCCCCGCCGTCGTCGATCGCGCCGAGGTCCGGGATGTGATCCTTGTCGGCGAGCGAGACGGTGACTGTCGCGGTGTCGGGCGACCCGAACATCGCGACGGCGCCCTCGCTCACGAACTTCTTGAAGAGCAGCGCCGAGGTAGTGGAGGTCGCGTCGTCGTTACCCCAGACGAGTGTCAGCTTCCGGCCGAGCAAGCCGCCGGCGGCATTGATCTTCGCGACGGCCATCTTCGAGGCGTTGACGACGGCTTGGCCCGTCGTGGCGTAGGCACCCGTCGTGCCGCCGATGGCGCCGATCACGATCGGCTTGGACGCCGCCGCGCTCGTCGCCTCGACTCCCAACGTCACCCCCGTCGTGGCGACGGCCAACGCGGCCAACAGTCCGAACGTCCTTCTCATTGCTCCCCCTTTGCCTTCGCTGAGGTACGCCGCCGGGCGGCAGTTCGTGACCGAGCAGCACACAGAGGCCCGTGGCCGCGGCCCGCCATCTCATGTCTGTCATACAATCTAAGCTTCAGTAACCCGCCCGTCAAGTTACGGGTTTAGCAGGGTATTCTTCGTGCGGACTTCCTGAAACTATGGATGGCGTCACGTCTTGTCAGACACCAACCGAGCCGATGCCCGCCGCTCTCACCGGGACCTGCTGGCTCCCATCGCCGAGCACCTCCGTGGTCGAGGTGTTGCGGCGACCGATTGAATGCGCCCACCTAAATCAGCCTGGTTCCCCAGGGCACACGACAGCACCAGGCTCGAGGCTCGCCCAGGCCAGTGGTTGCGAGAGGTGGTGCTCCCATGTCACCGACTGCGAAAGCGCGTGTCACTTGAGACACAGGTCGATAAGACCGGACGCGGTTCCAGGTTACGAGCAGCCGCTCGTCGAGCCGCAACTGCCGCAGACGTAGCACGACCCTGCGCGCTGCATGACGTTGCCGCAGTTGTAGCAGAACGGCGCGTCGCGCTGCTCCGCCCTCGCAAGAGTGGACCCTCTATCGCCCGCCGACGTGCGCGGAATTGCGGTGAGACCTGCTGGCGCTGCGGCAGCCGGGACATTCGTCCCTGCTTCGGCGACCGGCCTCTCGTCCACCACCGGCCTCTCGTCCACAATGCCCACCGACGGCGTCGCGCTCTCCTCCACGCCCGGGAGCGTCGGCTGGATCCGCTCAGACGTCGACAGCACGCCGAGGTCGAGCCGCTCCTCGTAGGTGAGGTAGTCGAGCGCCAGGCGCCGGAAGATGTAGTCCACGAGGCTCGCGGCGATCCGGAGCTCCGCGTCGTCCGTGATCCCCGCCGGTTCGAACTTCATGTTGGAGTACTTGCGCACGTAGGTCTCGAGCGGCACTCCGTGCTGGAGCCCGAGGCTGATGGAGATCGAGAAGGCGTCCATGATGCCCGCGAGGGTCGACCCCTGCTTCGAGACCTTGATGAAGACCTCGCCCGGGCGCCCGTCCTCGTACTCGCCGACCGTGACGTACCCCTCGCAGTCGGCGACCCGGAACGCGAACGTGTTGGACCGGCGGCGTCTCGGCAGGCGCTCACGGACCGCGCCGACAACGACGGGCTCGAGCTGGCGAGCTCGCTCGCGCTCGAGTGCCCTCTCCAGCTCTGCGATCCGTGCCGTCGCCTCGCGGTCCCTCGCCTCGGCGTCAGACCCCGGCGGCGCAGCGTCGCCACCTTCGACGACCTTGGCCTGCGTCCCTTCCTTCTTCGCCGTGGAGAGGGGCTGCGCGACCTTGCAGTTGTCACGGTAGATGGCGACCGCCTTGATCCCGAGCTTCCAGGCATCGAGGTGCAGCTGCTCGACGTCCTCGACGGTGGCCTCCTCGGGCATGTTCACCGTCTTCGAGATTGCGCCGCTGATGAAAGGTTGTACCGAGCCCATCATCCGCACGTGCCCCGAGTAGTGGATCGTGTTGTCCCCCATCGAGCAGGCGAACACCGGCAGGTGTTCCTCCGCGAGCCCGGGGGCGTCCACGATCGTCTTGTGCTCGTCGATGTAGGCGACGATCTGGTCGACCTGGTCCTGCGCGTACCCCAGCTGGCGGAGCGCCCGCGGCACCGTCTGGTTGACGATCGACATCGTGCCGCCGCCGACGAGCTTCTTCATCTTCGCGAGCCCGAGGTCCGGCTCCACACCGGTCGTGTCGCAGTCCATGAGCAGGCCGATCGTGCCGGTCGGCGCCAGCACGCTCGCCTGCGAGTTGCGCACCCCGTACTGCTCGGCCAGCTCTACCGCCTCGTCCCACGCTTCCTGTGCGGCGGACAGCAGCTCGGGCGGTACGAGCTCCTCGTCGATCTTCGCGGCCTCGCTCTGGTGCATCCGCAGCACATTCACCATCGGCTCGGCGTTCTCGTGGAAGCCAGCAAAGGGCCCCATGCGGCTCGCGGTCCTCGCGGAGGTCGCGTACGAGTGGCCCGTCATCAGCGCGGTGATGGCCGCCGCCCACGCGCGACCCGCGTCCGAGTCGTACGGCAGCCCGTTCGCCATCAAGAGTGCGCCGAGGTTGGCATAGCCGATGCCGAGCTCGCGGAACTTCCGGGAGCTCTCTGCGATCTTCTCAGTCGGGTAGTCGGCGTTCCCGACGATGATCTCCTGCCCCGTGAAGACGATCTCGACGGCAGCCTTGAAGCCCTCCACGTCGAAAGAGCCGTCCTCCTGCAGGAACTTCAGCAGGTTCAGGCTCGCCAGATTGCAAGCCGAGTTGTCGAGGTGCATGTACTCGGAGCAGTTGCGCACAACCACACCATCCACAATGTACGAGTGATTGATCGGCTCCGAGAGATTGTAGGTGAGCTCAACCCCATCCTCCGCGCGTTGCACCAGGCGCGCAGTACGACGAACCCGATTGGGAGCGTGCTCGACAAGCAGCTCACGCAAGATCGCTGCCTTCCTCGAAAGACTGAAGCCGATCTGTTCTGCGAATGACCAGATCGACCCCGAGCTGATCCGGAGGTCATAGGACGGAGAACTTCCATAGGAACGAGTAATGCCCTCGGAAGTCACGTATGAGAACCCGCCATCAGGTTTCGCAATCTTGGTGTTGTAGACCTTGCTCGCAATGCCGAACGTGGTGAGAAGGCGCTGTACACCGCGCAGAAGCTCTTTCGAAGTCGAGCCGAGACCCACGTACGAAGACTTTGCTCCATTCACTACGCACCCATCGGCGTCGTATAGGCCACGCAAGAACGACGCGGCGATTTCGCTCGGTGCCTGCTCTATGGACCAGGGCACCGTCTTCTGTGGTCCCTTCACAGATCGAACGCCGAGGGCCTCGAAGTACCGCTTGACAACTCGACGCGACAAGCGAAGCTGAACGGTGCCGTTCGCCTGTTCGGAGACCTTCAGCGGACGGTCGCCATTGATCCACTCGATCAAACGCTGATGGCTCGGAAGGATTTCGTTCTTGTCCTCTGACGAACCGTACACGGATGCGACGACGGTGCCGGAAGTCGACCCATCTCCGATTAGCCAGCCAACGTAGTGCGCGAGTTCGTCGGTCCACACGTCGGGAAGCCGAACAGGTTCTCCGTGATCTCCCTTCATCGCGTAGTCAGCTGGGTCGGCAGACACCGGGATGGCTGGATCGGCGCCCACAGAAGGAGCGGGTAGATCCAGCAATTTAATCTCGTCGTCAACGGTCAGTTCTTGCGCCTCGACATAGCCACGATTCGTCGTGAAGATCCGGTGGGCTCCCGTGCAGCGCAGCTCCATTCCGTTGTCGAACTGCAGCCGAACCAGCTCGTTGTACCCGGTGATCATGAGGGCTTCTGGACGTGATAGGAGCACTCTCTCGATCGGTGCCGACGGATTCGTCGCGTCATGGGTGTAGACACGGAACAACTCACCACGGTTGGCACGATCGAACATCTCCGAGAAGGGGATCAACCCCTTGTCCGTATGTACGCGGGCGGATCCGGAGAAGCACGGGTTGCTGCCGTTGATCCGACCGGTGTTCGGCGCCGTGTGCCACTGGTTGATCGTCGTGTCGAACTGCATGCCCGGGTCAGCGCATTCCCAGGCTGCGTGTGCGATCTGGCGGAAGAGGTCTCGAGCCTTCACCCGACGGATGACGGAGCCGTCGGTGCGAGCGGTGAGCTCCCACTCCGCATCGTCGAGCACGGCTTGCATGAACTCATCGGTCACCCGTACCGAGTTGTTCGCGTTCTGGTACTGGGTCGAGTGGCTGTCCGACCCATCGAGATCCATGTCGAAACCGGCGTCGCGCAGCACCCGCGCCTTGCGCTCCTCGAGCGCCTTGCACCAGACGAAGTCCTCGATGTCCGGGTGGTCGACGTCGAGGATGACCATCTTTGCGGCCCTTCGGGTCTTTCCACCTGACTTGATCGTCCCGGCGGACGCGTCGGCGCCGCGCATGAAGCTCACCGGGCCCGACGCGGTGCCGCCCCCTTTCAGAAGCTCATGAGACGACCGGATGCGGGACAGGTTCACCCCGGCGCCGGATCCTCCCTTGAAGATGGTCCCCTCTTCGACGTACCAGTTCAGGATCGAGTCCATGGAGTCCTCGACAGAGAGGATGAAACACGCGGATCCTTGCTGCGGCACGTCTCGGACGCCGATGTTGAACCACACCGGCGAGTTGAACGCCGCCTTCTGGTGCACGACGAGGTGCTTCAACTCGTCGCTGAACGCGGCCGCCTCGGC
>JBOGGB010000151.1:0-1770 GCA_050743605.1 Acidimicrobiales bacterium | reverse complement strand
CCGTAACACGACCCAGGCGGAGAAAGCAAGGCGCACGGAATTCGCTCGATTCGCCGATGTGCCGAGATCCGTCGCCAGAGTTAGTGGATTCGCCTATATTCGACATCTGCTCGGTAATGTAAGCCGGAAGTAGTCAGTTGGTTTGGCATCGAACCAATCTTGGCTGGCGCTACGGAGTCCGGCCGGGGTGCGCCGACAGCATGCTCAGGTGCGGAGCCGCTCGGCCAACGCGTCCGCCTCCACGTCGAGCCGCGCGAGCACGCCGGGCACGATGCGCCGTTCGGCCATCGCCCCGATGACCGGGACCGCGACGACCAGCGTTCCCTCCATGGTGCGAACCGTCGAGACGACTCCGGGACCCGTCTCCCCCGAGGGCTCCTTCTCCTCGGTGAGGGTGAAGCGTGCGTCACCGTGGAGCGTCGACGGCCCGGCGTCCGCCCGGAACGTCAGGGTGCCGCCCGAGTCGCCGTCCAGCCTCAGCTCCTGGGTCCAGGTCAGCCGCCGCGCGGTGCCGAGGAGCCGGAGCACGATGGGATCGAGATGCCCGGTGAACTCGTAGCGGAGCACCACCAGCTCGCCCGCCACGTGCTCGACAACTTCGGGAAGGCTCAGGTCCGGGAGCTCCAGCCCGGCGTAGAAGCTCGGATCGGCGAGCACCGGGGCCACCGCCGCGCGCGGGGCGGGGATGCGATGTGCCGCCTCGAACCGCAACTGCCGCCCCTTCCCTCGCCGGGTCTTGCTCGCCGGGTCTTGCTCGCCGGACGCTCGCGCCAGCCCCGAGATCCTCTCACGGGGCGCTGCCGGGCCACCCGTGCCGCAGTGCCCCTATGGTCGCAGGTCGTGGGCACCCCGCGACCCGCCGACCTCGACTGGGGCGCCTTCTCCGACGACCCCCCGTGGATCCTCGATCCCGACCAGCTCACGTGGCGCCACGACATCGACGCGCTGCGCGCCCGCACCCTCTCGCGCACCCGGCGGCTCGCACGTCACCGCACCATCCCGCCCCTCGGTGCCACTGCCCGAGTCGCGGCCAACCTGGTGCCGGCGATCGGTGCGTGGTACCTCGTCGACCGGCGCAGGGGCAGGCGGCAGTCGCGGGCGGGACTGTCGCGGAGGCTCCGCCGGGCCTTCGAGCGCCTCGGCCCCACCTACATCAAGCTGGGTCAGATCCTTTCTGCCGGAGAAGGCGTCTTCCCCGACGAGCTGGTCTCCGAGTTCCGGCTCTGCCGGGACCAGGTTCCCGCCGAGCCCTTCGCCACGGTGCGCGCGACGGTCGAGGCGGATCTCGGGCGGCCGCTCGCGGACGTCTTCTCCGAGTTCTGCGAGGTCCCGGTCGCGGCCGCGTCGATCGCCCAGGTCCACGCGGCGCGCCTTTCGAGCGGCGAGGAGGTGGTGGTGAAGGTCCGGCGACCCCAGATCGACGGCCAGGTCCGCCGAGACCTCTCGGCGATGGGATGGCTGGCGCCGTTCCTGGTCGGCCGGATCCCCGTCGCGTCGCTCGCCAACCCGCCTGCGCTGGTGGACGTCTTCGCGGCGACCATCGGCGAGGAGCTCGACTTCCGCATCGAGGCCGCCAACATGCTCGACGTCGCCGCGGTCGTCGCACGCAGCGCCGTGCCGGGTGAACGGCGTCCCCTGGTCGTGCCCCGCCCGCACCCCGAGCTCGTCACCCGAAGGGTGCTCGTGATGGAGCGCCTCACCGGCTACGCGTGGGGCGACGCGGCAGCCATGCGCGCGGACGGCGTCGACACTGCGGCGGTGCTCTCCGCC
>JBOGGB010000150.1:0-3543 GCA_050743605.1 Acidimicrobiales bacterium | reverse complement strand
GATGATGAGGGCCGGGGTGATGTGCCACCAGCTGGCCATGACGGTCGTGCCGGCGCTGCCGGGGACGCAGCTGGCGGCGATGCAGGGAGAGTAGAAGGGCGAGATGAGGTCACGGTGCAAGGCGGCGCCGGCGTAGTAGTCCTTGTTGATGAAGATCGCCCAGGTCGTGTACACGATGAAGGCGAGGAGGACGGTGACGGTCACCGCGGGCTGGAGCCACCACCGGTCGCGCCGCAGGGTGGCGCGGTTCGGTCCGCCCCTGAGCCCTCCGAGGACCACCGGGGTGGTCGTCACGTTCTCGACCGTCGTCACGCCTGCCTCCTTGCTGTTGGCCGCGCCGCGGCCTAATCATCATCATTCCAGACCGGGCGCGCCGCAGTACAACTTGACGGCCCGTAGGCTCGACCCATGGCTGCCCTGCCGTCGCACGCACCGCTGCCACCCGCCGATCTTCCCAACACCCTCGGCGCGCTGCGGGCCTCGGGTTGGCGGTCGGTCCCGGTCGCCGAGGAGCTGCGGCGCAACGCCGCGGCCCGTATCGTGGCCGGCGAGCCGCTCGTCGACGGTGTCATCGGCTTCGAGGAGACGGTCGTCCCCCAGCTGGAGAACGCCCTCCTAGCCGGACACGACGTGATCCTCCTCGGCGAGCGGGGGCAGGCGAAGACGCGGCTCGTCCGGGCCCTCGTCACCTTGCTCGACGAGTGGTTGCCCGTGGTGGCCGGCTCCGAGATCAACGACGATCCCTACGCGCCGACGTCGCGCTTCGCCCGGCTGCGGGTGGTCGAGGAGGGCGAGGACACGGCGATCGGCTGGGTGCACCGCTCGGACCGCTACGGCGAGAAGCTGGCGACGCCCGATACCTCGATCGCCGACCTCATCGGCGAGGTCGACCCGATCAAGGTCGCCGAGGGCCGGTACCTTTCCGACGAGCTCACGCTCCACTACGGCCTGGTGCCCCGGGTCAACCGCGGCATCTTCGCCGTCAACGAGCTCCCCGACCTTGCCGAGAGGATCCAGGTCGGGCTGCTGAACGTGCTCGAGGAGCGCGACGTCCAGATCCGCGGTCACCTCGTGCGCCTCCCGCTGGACGTCGTTCTCGTCGCGACGGCCAACCCCGAGGACTACACGAACCGCGGCCGGATCATCACCCCGCTGAAGGACCGCTTCGGCGCGCAGATCCGCACCCACTACCCGCGCGACGTGGCGACCGAGGTGGCAGTCGTGCGCGCCGAGGCGGCCATCCCGGCCGACGGCGTCCCGGTCGTCGTCCCGGCGTACCTGGAGGAGGTCGTGGCCGAGATCAGCCACCAGGCGCGACGCCACCCCCACCTGAACCAGCGCAGCGGCGTCTCGGTCCGTCTCGGCATTGCCAACTTCGAGACCCTGGTGGCGAACGCCAGGCGACGGGCGCTCCGCACCGGGGAGCCCGAGGCCGTGCCCAGGGTGAGCGACCTTGGGGCGCTGGTCGCCTCCACCCAGGGCAAGGTCGAGGTGGAGGCGATGGAGGAGGGGAGGGAGCAAGAGGTGGTCGCGCAGCTGGTGGCGGCGGCGGTGCTCACGGTGTTCCGCCGCCGGGTGGTCCTGTCGGATCCCGCGGGCGTCGTCGCCGACTTCGACGCGGGCAAGGTCGTCCACACCGGAGACGACCTCCCGTCGGGGGAGTACCTGGCAGCGCTGCGCGAGGTTCCCGGGCTCGAGGCGCCCGCCCGTGCCCTCGCGGGCGCGCACGGCGAGTCGCCGGCGACGCTCGCCGCGGCGGTCGAGCTGGTGCTGGAAGGCCTCCATCTCACCAAGCGACTGAACAAGGACGCCTCGGGGAGCCGGGCCCTCTACCGCAGCAGGCGCTGAGTTGGTCGCCCGGTACTCGTACTCCGCGTGGGATGGCAGCCAGGAGCGGTCTGGGATCGACGCCGACGCCGTGCTCGGCGAGCTGTCCGACGAGCTGCTTGCCGGCGGCGACCTCGACGCGGCCCTCCGGCGCCTCCTGCGCGGCGGCGTGCGGACCCAGGACGGCGAGCGGATCATGGGCATGAGGGAGATGCTCGAGCGGCTGCGGCAGCGCCGCGCGGAGCTTCTCTCGCGGGGGGACCTCGACGGCAGGCTCGCGCGCATCGCCGAGGCGCTCGACGACATCGTGCGCGAGGAGCGCGCCGCCATCGGTGAGCTCGAAGACGAGGCGCACGCCTCGGGCGACGAGCGCCGGGCCTCAGTCACCGCGGAGGTCGCGGCCGAGCGGCGGATCGCGCTCGACCTCCTGCCCGACGACACGCCCTCTCGGGTGCGGGAGCTCCAGCACTACGAGTTCGTCTCGTCGGCGGCGCGTGAGCGGTTCCACCTGCTCGTGGAGGAGCTACGCCAGGAGGTAGCCGACGCGCACTTCCGTGGAATGTCCGACGCGATCCGCGCGACGGACACCGAGCAGCTCGCACGGCTGCGCGAAGCGTTCGACCGGCTGAACCGGATGATCGAGCAGCGCGCAGGCGGACAAGAGCTCGATCCGAGCTTCGAGGCGTTCCGGGAGGAGTTCGGCGACCTCTTCCCGGGCGCGACCACGCTGGAGGAGCTCCTCGAGCAGCTCGCCGCGCGCATGGCCGCCGCGGACGCCGTGTGGCGTTCCATGTCGCCCGAACAGCGAGACGAGCTGCGCGAGCTCGCCGACTCCTTGCTCGCGGACATGGACCTGCGATGGCAGGTGGAGCGGCTCGCCCACAACCTCCGCCAAGCGGTGCCCGGTGCCGGCTGGGGCGATCGACATCGCTTCGGCGGCGACGTCCCGCTGGGACTCGGAGAGGCGACCGACATCGCCCAGCAGGTCGCCTCGATCGAGCGCGCCGAGGGGGTGCTGCGCTCGGCCCCGTCGCCGGCGAGCCTGGGTGAGATCGATCTCGACGAGGTCCGCAGGCTCGTGGGTGACGACGTCGCCGGTTCCATCGGCCGCCTCGCGCGGCTCTCGCGCGAGCTCGAGGAGGCGGGTTACGTCGAGCGGCGCGGCGGCCGCACCGAGCTGACCCCGAGAGGGGTCCGTCGGCTGGGCCAGCAGGCCCTCGCCGATCTGTTCTCCCACCTCGAGAAGGACCGCCTCGGGGACCACCAATCCACCTGGAGGGGCCCCGGGCACGACCGAGAGGAGTCGTCGCGTCCCTATGAGCAGGGGGACCCCTTCACGCTGGAGCTGAGCCGGACCGTGCACAACGCCGTGCGGCGGTCGGGGGCAGGGATCCCGGTGCACCTGTCGCCGGCCGACTTCGAGATCGTGGAGACCGAGGCCCTGACCCGCTCGGCGACCGTTGTGGCGGTCGACCTCTCGATGTCGATGCCCATGCGCGACAACTTCGTACCGGCAAAGAAGATGGCCCTCGCCCTGCAGACCCTCATCGCCAGCCGCTTCCCCCGCGATTACTTCGGGCTGGTGGGGTTCTCCGAGGTTGCGCGCCAGATCCCCTCCGACCAGCTGCCCACCGCCATGTGGGACTACGTCTACGGCACCAACCTCCAGCACGCGCTGGCGCTGTCGCGCCAGCTTCTGAAGCACCAGCACGGGAC
>JBOGGB010000149.1:0-2626 GCA_050743605.1 Acidimicrobiales bacterium | reverse complement strand
ATCCCGAGGCGGGCTTCTTCGGCGTGGCGCCGGGCACCACCGACCACACCAACCCGAACGCCATGCTCTCGGTCGATGCCAACAGCATCTTCACCAACACCGCGCTCACCGACGACGGTGACGTGTGGTGGGAGGGGATGACCGACGAGCCGCCGGCCCACCTGACCGACTGGCTGGGCGAGGACTGGACGCCGGACAAGGGCACGACCGCCGCCCATCCCAACGCCCGCTTCACCGCCCCCGCGGGGCAGGATCCGGCGATCGCACCCGAGTGGGAGGACCCGGCCGGCGTGCCGATCTCCGCGATCCTCATGGGCGGGCGGCGCGCCTCGGTGGTGCCGCTCGTCTTCGAGTCGTTCGACTGGAGCCACGGCGTCTTCCTCGGATCGATCATGGCCTCCGAGACGACGGCGGCAGCAGCCGGGGCCGTGGGCAAGCTGCGCCGCGACCCCTTCGCCATGCTGCCGTTCTGCGGTTACAACATGGGGGACTACTTCGCCCACTGGCTGCGCATCGGCGCGGAAGCACCGGACCACTCCGCCTTGCCGAAGATCTTCTACGTCAACTGGTTCCGCAAGGGCACGGACGGCCGGTGGCTCTGGCCCGGTTACGGGGAGAACTCCCGCGTCCTCGAGTGGGTGTTCGAGCGGGTGACCGGTCGGGGCGAGGCGGTCGAGACCCCCATCGGTCTCGTCCCCGCGGCGGGCGCCATCGACATCGAGGGCGTCGACGTCGCCAAGGAGGACATGGAGGAGCTGTTGACCGTCGACCGCGACGAGTGGCGCGCCGAAGTGCCGCTCATCCGCGAGCACTTCGCGAGGTTCGGCGACCATCTGCCCAAGGCGCTCGCCGCCGCGCTCGACGACCTGGAGCGCCGGCTGGCCTGAGGGTCGCCGGCCCCACGCTCGGGGCCGTACCCAGGGATACGCTTGGTCGGGCCAGCGAGACGAGGGGGCCGATGCGCTGCACCAGCTGCGACACCGAGAATGCAGCGTCGGCGAAGTTCTGCGAGGGCTGCGGAGCGCCCGTTGTTCGGTCCTGCCCGAAGTGCGGCGTCGCGCAGTCGGCGACCGCTCGCTTCTGCCCCGAGTGCGGGAGCGCCCTCCTGGTGACGGGCGCGGGGACACCGGCCGTCCCCGGCACGGCCGCGTCGGCGGCCACAGCGCCAGCCCCCCAGGTCGTCGCGGAACGTCGGGTGTGCTCGGTCCTCTTCTGCGACCTGGTCGGGTTCACGACGCTTTCCGAGAGTCGCGACCCGGAAGAGGTGCGGGAGCTCCTGTCGCGCTACTTCGAGGTCGCGCGCAGGACCGTCACCCGCTACGGCGGGATCGTCGAGAAGTTCATCGGCGACGCGGTGATGGCGGTGTGGGGGACGCCCGTCTCCCAGGAGGGCGACACCGAGCGCTCGGTGCGGGCCGCCCTGGACCTGGTCGACGCGGTGGCCGTCCTCGGGCAGGAGGCGGGCACCCCTGGTCTCGCCGCCCGAGCCGGGGTGGTGACCGACGAGGTGGCGGTCACCCTGGGAGCGCAGGACCAGGGCATGGTGGCCGGCGACGCCGTCAACACCGCCTCCCGGGTCCAGGCCGCAGCACAGGCGGGCACCGTGCTCGTAGACGAGGCGACGAGGAAGCTCTCCGAGCCCGCGATCACCTTCAGCGACGAGGGCGCCTTCTCCTTGAAGGGGAAGGCCGAGCCCATCCCGCTCTTCTCCGCGGCCCGGGTCGTCTCGGGCGTCGGCGGCAAGCAGCGGGCGGGGGGCCTCGAGGCCCCCGTCACGGGGAGGGACGCCGAGCTGCGCGGTTTGAAGGACCTCTTCCACACCTGCGTCGAACGCAACGCCCCGCGCCTCGTGGTGGTGACCGGGCCGGCCGGGGTGGGCAAGTCCCGGCTCGGCTGGGAGCTCGAGAAGTACATCGACGGATTGGCCGACACCGTTCTCTGGCACCGGGGTCGCTGCCTCTCGTACGGCGAGGGGGTTGCGTTCTGGGCGCTCGCTGAGATCGTCCGCCAACGGTTCGGCATCAAAGAAGAGGATCCGCAAGAGACCGCGGAAGCCAAGCTCTGTGAGGGAATGGTCCGCTTCGTTCCCGACGACGGCGAGCGCGCCTACGTCGGGGTGCGCCTCGCCCGGCTGCTCGGCGTGTCGTACCCGTCCGAGACCAAGGCGGTGCTCACCCAGGACGAGCTCTTTGCAGGTTGGCGGCTCTTCTTCGGCCACCTGGCCAAGGTCGCTCCCGTAGCCCTGGTCGTCGAAGACGCCCAGCACGCCGACGAAGGGCTCCTGGGGTTCGTCGACCACCTCATCGACTGGACCAGGGACCTCCCCGTCTTCGTCCTCCTCTTCGCCCGCCCGGGCTCAGAGGCGATCGACTTGGGCTACGGCATGGGCCGCAACCGTTCGACGCTCTCGCTCGACCCGCTCGATGCCGCCTCGATGGCCGCCCTCGTGGAGGGCCTCGTGCCGGGCATGCCAACGGGCGCCCGTGATGTCATCATCGAGCGAGCCCAGGGCATCGCGCTCTTCGCGGTCGAGACCGTCCGCTCGCTCATTGACCAGAGGGTCGTCCAAAAAGACGCCGACTCCTACCGCCTGGTGGGCGACCTCGGGACACTCTCGGTCCCCGAC
>JBOGGB010000148.1:0-2634 GCA_050743605.1 Acidimicrobiales bacterium | reverse complement strand
CGTCGACAGCGCGCGCGCGCTGCCGCCGTGCGCTGGGACGCCCGCCGCAGCGAGGGCGTCGCGGGCGAGCTGGCGGTCCTGCGACGATCCACCGTGCAGCAGCGCCATTCGTTCGAGCGGCACGCCGTCGGCGTTCCTGCCCATCAGGTGGCGCAGCGCGAGGAGCACCTCCGCGTCGGCGCTCGGCGCAGAGCGCACCCATGTCGGGACAGGAGCCCGGGCGTCAGCCCGGCGCGTTCCGCCGGAGACCTGCACCCCGCCCGGGCGGTCCCCGAGCCGTGCGACGAGGCGCCGGGCCTCGGCGTCGGCGGCGGCGTCGCCGACGGTGCCCACGACCACCTCCACGGCCGTGCAGTCTCCGAGCGCCTCCAGGAGCTCGAGCTCAGGTGACCCGGTCCGGCGCGGCAGATAGACGGCGACCTGCCCGCACGCCTCCGCCGCGCACCCCGGGTCGTGCCGGACCTCTGCGGCCGCCGCTCCGAGCAGCTCGGCCGTGCCGACGCAGCCCGAGAGCGCCGCGCGCGCGCGTCGCACCAGCTCGACCACGTCTCCCGCCCGGGGACTCTGGGCGGCAAGGGCGTCGAGCGCCCCGTCCGGCACCGGGGCGAGGTCGCGGTAGGTACGGGCCAGCGCCCGGAGGGTGGCCGGCTGCTCCCGAGCGCCCGCCAGCCGCGGGGGCGCCCCCTCGGCGAGCGCAGCGCGCACGGCCTCGAGCTCGATCGCCGCATCGGCGAGCGTCCTCCCGTCTGCCGAGAGCCAGGGCTGCGCGAGCTCCGCAGCGAGGCGTGCCCACGTCGTGCACCGGACGTGCACGACGCCGGGAGGAGTCGACGCGAGCCGGCGACGCACCGACAGCGCCAGGGTCCCGCGCTCGACCACGACCGTGACCGGAGCGAAAGGGTCTAACTCCTTCGCCCTGCGGACCGTGCCCGCCAGGACCGCAAAGGCGCGGTCGCCATACGGGTACGTCCCGACCCTGATCGCCACCGGGGTCACAGTACCGAGGGGGTGTCACGACGACGCGCCGGGCGCACCAGCTGCGGTGCGAGACCGCCTGCTGGAGCCCGGGATCGCAGGCTCAGCGCGTGCCCAGGAGCAGCTCGGCGATCTGCACCGCGTTCAGCGCGGCGCCCTTGCGGAGATTGTCCCCCACGACGAACAGCGCGAGCCCGCCGCCGTCCGCGCGGCGGACGCGCCCCACGTACGAGGGGTCAGTGCCGGCGGCGAGCAGGGGCGTCGGGAGCTCCGCGGACACGACGCCGGGCGCGTGGGCGAGGAGCGCCGTCGCCTCGTCGGGGGAGAGCTCCCGGGCGAACTCCGCCACGATGGCTGCCGAGTGCCCGGTGAAGACGGGTACCCGGACGCAGGTGCACGTCACCAAGAGGTCCGGGATCCCGAGGATCTTCCGGCTCTCGTTGCGGTACTTCTGCTCCTCGTCGGTCTCGAGCGAGCCGTCGCCGACGATCCTGCCGGCGAGGGGCACGACGCTGTGCGCGACGGGCGCGGCGAACTTCGCCGGGTCGGGGAAGTCGAGCGCGGCACCGTCGAACGTAAGGTCGGCGGCCCGGTCCGCCGTCTTGGAGAGCTGGTCTGCGAGCTCCGATACCCCGGCCCGCCCGGCCCCGGACACCGCTTGGTAGGTCGCGACGACGAGCCGCCGGAGGCCCGCCGCGTCGTGGAGCGGCTTGAGGACCGGCATCGCCACCATCGTGGTGCAGTTCGGGTTCGCGACGATGCCCTTCTTCATCGAAGAGAGGGCGCCGGGGTTGACCTCGGCAACCACCAACGGCACGTCGGGGTCCATACGCCACGCGGACGTGTTGTCCACCACGATGGCGCCGGCCGCGGCGAGCCGGGGGGCGAGCTCTCGTGACGCGCTGGCCCCGGTCGAGCACAGCGCGATGTCGATCCCCGACACGTCCGCAGTCGCGGCGTCCTCCACCACGACGGGCTCCCCCCGCCAGACAAGGCTGGTCCCCGCGGACCGGGACGACCCGAAGAAGCGGACCTCGTCCGCGGGGAAGTCGCGCTCGTAAAGCAGCGACCGCAGCACTTGGCCGACCTGCCCGGTCGCGCCGAATACCCCGACCCTCGCCACGATCGCAGAGCCTACCGTGGCCCTGCCGGAGCAGCGCGGGGCCGGGCTCGGCCGGTGTCGATCAGGAGAGCCCGAACGCGCGGTGGAGCGAGCGCACCGCGCGCTCGACGTCTTCCTCGCGCACGATGCAGGAGATCCGGATCGTCGACGTCGAGATCAGGTCGATGTTGATGCCCTCTTCGGCCAGCGTCTCGAACATCGTGGCAGTCACGCCGGGGTGGGACTTCATCCCGGCTCCGATGACCGACACCTTCGCGATCCCTTCGTCCGAGGTCACGTCTTTCGCGCCGAGGTCTGAGAGGTGACCCGAGACTCCCTCGATGGCCCTCGCAACGTCGGAACGAGGCACCGTGAACGAGATGTCGGTGGTGCCGTGGACCGACACGTTCTGCACGATGTCGTCCACGTTGACCGTGTGGTCGGCCAACGCCCGGAAGAGACGCGCTGCGACCCCGGGCTTGTCCGGGACACCCGCCACGGTGACCTTCGCCAGCGTGCTGTCGTGGACGACCGCCGTGACGACCGCCTGCTCCATT
>JBOGGB010000147.1:0-1629 GCA_050743605.1 Acidimicrobiales bacterium | reverse complement strand
GGCCCACCCTGGCGGCTCGCAACCCGCTGGTGCCGATGTCAAGGACGAGCAGGCTCATGGCGCCAGCGTGCCACAGCGGGCCGCTTGGCCAGCAGTTGCGGGGTCGGTACTTTACAATCGCCGCCGTTACCGGCAAAATAAATGGTCCGTCTACCCGGCCGACGCGTCCGCGGGCCGGTTACGGGAGGCAGGCCTTCTCCCGGCGTGACCCTTCGGGGCGCGACGCGGGGCCAAAGTGACGACAACGTGCAAGAGAGAGTGACGATGAAAGGGACTTGGCGACAGAAGGCAGCATGTCGTGGGATCGACCCCGACGTGTTCTATCCCGCCTCCGACGAGGAGGCCGAGGAAGCCAAGGCGATCTGTGCCATCTGTCCGGTTCGCCAGCTCTGCCTCGAGCACGCGATCGCCCATCGCGAGCGCGAAGGCGTCTGGGGCGGTCTGACCGAGCGTGAGCGGCGCCGACTGGTCCGCCAGCGGCGCAAGAGCGCGTAGCCGGGCGGCGCCCGCGTGGCGGACGGTGCCGGGGACCGCGCAGACGAGGACCCACCTTTGGACTCGCGCCTTCCGACCGGTCCGCTTCCCTATACCGATCCCATCGCCGAAGCACCACACGAGGTCAGCTCCGAGGGCGCCCGCCGCTTCGCCGAAGCCGGCGGGTGGCCCGGAGTCCTCGTCCGGATGTTCGCCCGGACCGACCTGTCCTGGGAGGAGGCCTCCGACGTCCTCGGCGAGATCTTGCAGGGTCGTGCCAGTGCCGTGCAGCTCGCCGCCTTTCTCTCGGCGCTTCGCACGAAGGGGGAGACCGCAGAGGAGATCGCCGGGTTCGTGGCGGCCATGCTGGCGAACGGCGTCCAAGTCGAGCTCCACAGCCCGGCGGACGAAGCCGTCGACATCGTCGGCACCGGCGGCGACCGGAGCGGGACGATCAACGCCTCCACTCTCGCCGCCCTCGTCGTGGCGGCGGCCGGGGCGGTCGTCTGCAAGCACGGGAACCGCTCGTCCTCCTCGCTCGCCGGCTCGGCGGACGTCCTCGAGGCGCTCGGCGTCGCCATCAGCCTCGGTCCTGGCGGGGTGGCCGGATGCGTCGAGGAGACCGGCTTCGGCTTCTGCCTTGCGCCCCGCTTCCACCCGGCCATGGGCCACGCGGCCCCGGTCCGGCGCGAGCTCGGCGTCGGGACGGTGTTCAACCTCCTCGGGCCGCTCGCCAACCCCGCTCGCGTCGGCCGCCAGGTGGTCGGGGTGAGCACGCCGGCCCTGGCCGCGACGATGCTCGATGCGCTCGAGCGTGCCGGATCGGTCCACTCGATGATCGTCTACGGCCACGACGGCCTCGACGAGCTGTCGACCGTCGCCACCTCTCACGTCCTCGAGAGCCGGTGCCAGCCCGACGGGAGCCGGGCGCGCCGGGAGTACGAGATCGTCCCGTCCGACCTCGGCCTCCGGCCGGCGAGCGGCCGCGACCTGGTCGGTGGGGACGTCCGGCACAACGCCGAGCGGGCGCGGGCGATCCTCGGGGCCGAGCCCGGCCCGCAGCGGGAGTTCGTCCTGTTGAACGCGGCTGCCGGGCTGGTCGTCGCCGGGCTCGTCGACGACCTCTCAGCAGGCCTTTCTCTCGGAGAGCAGGTC
>JBOGGB010000146.1:0-5492 GCA_050743605.1 Acidimicrobiales bacterium | reverse complement strand
CCTCGTGCCCCTGGCCCCGGTCGGCGCCGTGCTCCCCGGGGACTTCCGGATAGCGCGGCGCAAGCTCAAGGGCGCGACGTCGAACGGCATGCTCTGCTCGGGCCGGGAGCTGCGCCTGTCCGACGATCACGAGGGCATCCTCGTCCTGAACGACGTGGAGGGTGCGCGCCCGGGCCTCCCGCTCTCAGAGGCGCTCGGAATCGAGCCCGACGTGGTTTTCGACATCACGGTCGAGGGCAACCGGCCGGACGCGTGGTCGATGGCCGGTGTCGCCCGGGACCTCGCCGGAAGGCTCCGGCTGCCGTTCGCATTGCCGGACCCGGTGCCTCCGCCCGATCTTGGCAAGCCGGTGGCTGCGCTGGCGTCGCTCGAGGTCGCGGACGCGGACCGGGACCTGTGCCCTCGGATCGTGGTGCGGGTGCTCGAAGGGGTGCGCGCGGCCCCGTCCCCGCGCTGGCTCGCGCGCCGCCTGCTGCTCGCGGGCATGCGCCCGATCAACGACGTGGTGGACGCCTCGAACTACGTGATGCTGGAGCTCGGTCAGCCGACCCACCCGTACGACCTCGATCGGCTGGGTGGCGCCGGATTGCTCGTCCGCCGTGCGCGCCGGGGCGAGAAGCTCGTGACTCTCGACGGGACCGAGCGCATCCTGGGGACGCCGGGCCGAGGGCTGGGCGACACGGGCGAGGACTGCCTCATCTGTGACGCCGAGGGAGCGCCCGTCGGGATCGCCGGGATCATGGGGGGCGAGTCGAGCGAGATCTCCGATGCGACGACGCGGGTGCTGCTCGAGGTGGCGTACTTCTCGCCGATGTCGATCGCCCGCACCTCGAAGCGGCTCGGGCTGCGCACCGAGGCGTCCGCACGCTTCGAGCGGGGATGCGACCCCTGGGGCATCGACCGCGCCGCAGACCGCTTCTGCGAGCTGCTGGGCGTGCCGACGGCCACCGGCACGCTCGACGTCCGTGGCGCCCTGCCGGAGCCGCAGCGCATCTCGGTGTCCTCGGCGCGGGTGCGTGCCGTGCTCGGCGTCGACATCGACGCGGAGGTGGCGGCGGCCCTCATCGAGCCGATCGGCTTCGGCGCGGAGCCCGAGCTCGGGGACGGCGTGGACGGCCTCGTCGTCACGGTCCCGACCGACCGCCCCGACGTGCGCCCGGCACCGTTCGGCGTCGACGACGTCATCGAGGAGATTGCCCGGACCTACGGCTACTCGAGGATCCCGCGCCGCCGGCCGTCGTGGCCGGAGCCCGGGGGGCTCACGCCGTACCAGCGCGAGCGCCGGCTGGTCGCGGACGCGCTGTGCGGGGTGGGGGCGCTCGAGGCGTGGACGCCGAGCCTGGTCGACGACGCCGACCATGCGGCGATGGGGCTGCCGGGACCGGCGGTCGAAGTGTCGAACCCCATCGTGAAGGAAGAGGCATGGCTCCGCCGCTCGATGCTCCCGGGACTCGTGCGCGCACTGGCGTGGAACACGAACCGCCGGCAGGGTGCGGTCCGGCTCTTCGAGATCGGCGTCGTGTTCTCGCACCCCGACGATGCCCGAGACCCCGACGGCGCGCGACGCACCGCGCGCGGGGGCGCCGCGGGGTCGCGGACGGCGGTGCTGCCAGACGAGCGCGAGCTCCTGTCGGCCGTGCTCGCGACCGAGGGCGACGACGCGCGCACCGCGCTCGCCGTGTGGAGGGTGCTCGTGGACGCGCTCAGGCTCGAGCGGGTGGACTTCGTGGCGGACGGGTCGGTGCCCGGGCTCCACCCGACGCGCTCGGCACGGCTCGTGGCCGGGGGGCCGCCGGGTTCGGGGAATAGCGGCGTGACGATCGGGGCCGTCGGGGAGGTGGACCCCGTCGTCGCCGCGTCCCTCGGCTACGCCGCGGACCAGGGTCGGATCGGCTGGCTGGAGGTCGACCTGCGGCGGCTGCTCGACCCCTCGATCTCGCCGAGGCGGGCTGCCCAGGCGCGGACGCTTAGCCGTTTTCCCTCCACCGACGTGGACATCGCCCTCGTCGCCGCCGACGAGGTGCCGGCCGCGCGCGTGGAGGCCGCACTCGTTGGCGGGCTCGGGGCCCCCGACGGCACCGACGGCACCGGCGGCGCCGGCGAGACGCTGCTCGAGTCCGTGCGGCTGTTCGACGTCTACCGGGGGCCTGGGGTGCCCGAGGGTCATCGCAGCCTCGCCTACCGGCTCCGGTTCGCGGCGCCGGACCGAACGCTCACCGACGAGGAGGTGGGCCGGCTCCGCCAGCAGGCGATCGACGCGGCCGCCGCCGGGACGGACTCCACGCTCCGCTGAGCGTCGGCAGCGCCAGATCAGAGGGCCCGACCCAGGCTCGCGGCGTCCTCACTTGCCAGCCATTCGTCGAACGTCGGGCCGATGATGCGGGAGTCCTCGTCGGGCAGGAGCGCTCCGGGCGGCACTTCCCAATCGACGGGTGTCACGTGCAGGTCGAGATCGAATCGTTCAGTGAACCGGCGTGCCAGATCTACGACCTCCGCCTCGTCTGGCCCGCACAGGTCAGTGGCTCTTTCGCCCGCCGGAACACCCTCCGCCACCTCGACGAAGAACTGGTCGACGGTCCTCGCAGAGACGGTGCGAACGCGGAAGCTCGGGACTTGTGCCACTGAGCCGTTGCGGGTAAGGCGGAGCACTTGCGCAGGGAACTCGTGGACTGTGTGGCGTGCACGATGGTGGCGGGCACCTCTCCCGAGAGTGCGGCTCGCTCCTGGACGACCTTCGCCGGGTAGTAGCCGGTGGGCACGTGTCGGTCCCCACGATCGCTGAAGCACGTCCGTGGTCGAGCCCACAAAGAAACCCGTCCGCGGCCCGGTCTCAGTGGTCCACGTATCGGTGGTGTCGACGAGAACGTCTACGCCGGAGAGCGAATCCGCCAGCCCCTCACCACCCCGGGTGTCCACCCCGGTGGGCGTGCCAACAAGACGGTCTCGCGACCTGCATGTCCGGCTGCGTCTACGACGTAACGCCCGACGATTCCCGTCCTCCTGCTACTGCGATTCGCAACTTGCTTCCTCCTTCGGACCTCGACTGTCAGGGGAGTCGAAGTCTGAGACCGCCCAAGCAACACGGGTGAACCTTCACCAGTCCTCTTCAGTGGCCCCGTAGGTGACGAGGCCGTCGCCACCTCCGGCGTCGACGAGGGCATCGAACAGGTACTGCCCGGATGAGCGCTCACAGTGCAGCAGGTACGAGCGCTCGTCGCCGACGTCGTCGCGGATGACGTCGGTGGTGAGAGACGCAACGGTGCTACGAAGGCTGGTCCCGTTGGGCACCACCTTGTCGGCGAAGTCAATAGCGCACTGCTTCGAGAGCACGCCGCGGACGCCTTCGTCTCCGGTGAGCCGAATCAGGGCCCGCCCGTGAGTGAGGTCTACGACACTGACCAGCCCGTCGGCGCCAGCCAGACGCCCCTCGAGCTCATCGGTCAGCTGCGGACCTTGGCCTTGAGGGGCGAGTACGAGCCACTCGTCTGGCCCAGAGCCGATCACGAGCTGGCGTGCGTCAGCGCCACGGACCGCGCGGCCGAACCCGGTACCCAGCCGCCCGGCGATGCCACTGGCCCGGGATGCACGGACCTGGACCTTGGCCAGGAAGGAGAGGTCGCACAGTCGTAGTCCGGCGCGCGGCACACCCAGAGCTCGTTCCCAACCGTCGACCACCATCGCACCGCCGACGGGGTGGATAGGACTGCGAGCGACGGGAACGGCGATGTCAGCCACGGAGACGGACCCCCTCGGGATCGAAGTGGGCGAGGTGCTCCATGACTCGGGCGGGGATGCGCCGTCTGTCGGGGAGCAGCACGGTGACCTCCGTGCCCGCACCACTGAGCTCGGGAGCCACGAACCCGAGGCAGATGCTGCGATCAAGCGTGGGTGAGTGCCGACTCGAGGTGATGCGCCCGACGATGTTGTTCTCCCGGACGAGGAGACTCGACTCGGGCGGGACGATTGTTGGGTCTGCGGTTTGGAGCCCGACGAGGCGTTGAGGCTCGTCGTCCTGCTGCCAGACCAACTCGGGCTTGCCGGCGAAGTCGCTCTTGTCCGTCTTTACGAGCCACTCGAGGCCGGCTCCGAACGCTTTGGTGAGGCCGTCAGTGTCCTGGCCGACGATGAGGTGACCCTTCTCCAACCGCATGATCCGCTGGGCCTCGACGCCGAAAGTCCCAACTCCGAGGTCCTCGCCAGAGGTCAGGAGAGATTCCCAGACGTGCAGGCCGTAGCTGGAAGGAACGTGGACCTCGTAACTGAGCTCTCCGGTGAAGCCGATCCTCCACATCCAGCACCCGGGGACGCTCGCCACGGTTCCGCGGCGGACCTGCATATAGGGGAAGGCCTCGCCCCCGAGGTCCACGTCTGCGCAGAGGCGTGCGAGCAAGTCGCGAGAGCGAGGACCTGCGATGTTGACGGAGGCGAACGCGGTGCTGACCGGAGTGACGTGGACTTGCCAGTCCGGCCGCTCGGTCTGTAGCCAGTTCTCCACCCATTCCCAGACCGTCGCCGCCCCCGACGACGTGGTCGACATGACGTAGTGGTGTTCGCCGAGACGCCCCGTCACGCCGTCGTCGAGCACGACGCCGTCCTCGGCACACATCACGCCATAGCGGACGCCGCCGATCGCGAGGTTCGACCACTTGTTGACGTAGAGCTGGTTGAGCAGGTTGGCTACGTCGGGACCGCGAAGATCCAGCTTGCCGAGAGGCGTCACGTCGATGATCCCGACCCGCTCTCGCACGGTCCGGACCTCGGATTGTGGGTCGCCGTAGTGGTCCGGGCGCATCCACTGGCCGGCCACGAGGGTCTTCGCTCCGTGGGCGTCGTGCCAGGGCTGCATCGGAGAGTAGCGAACTGGCTCCTGGAGCCTTCCACCAAGCGCGCCGAGACTGATCGGTGAGTAGGGCGGCCGCCATACCGTCGTACCCGTGTCTTCGATGGTCCGGCCGGTCGCGTCGGAGAGGATCGCCACGGCATTGACCGTCTCCAGCTTCCCCTGGGAGGGCCCCATCGTCACGGTCGTGTACCGCTTCATGAGCTCGATCGAGTCGTAGCCTTCGAGTGCTGCTGACACGAGGTCTTTGGAGGACACGTCTTCGGAGAAATCGACAATCCCGTGGGTGCGGCCTTTGAACAGCTCCGGATGCGGGTCGAGCCGGAGGGCGGGAACGCGTCGGGCCGCTGTGGCGGCTCTGCCGCTGGCTCGGGCGGCGGCTGCCGCTCCGACGAGGCCCGCGTGCGAGATCAACTCGTCCAAGGAGCCGTCCCCCGCGATCCCGCCCGTAGCCAGCACGGTGTCCGGGAATCGCCCGCTCGGCATGAAACGGGCCACCCTCGGCTCGTACACCGGCTTGTCACCGGACATGTTGAGCAGCGAGGTCGGAGCCGTCCAGCCCACGGCCGTGACCAGCAGATCGCAATCGACCTTGGTGCCGTCCCCGAGCTCGACCGCCGACACCGCCCCGTGGCGACCGCCGATGGCCCGC
>JBOGGB010000145.1:0-3544 GCA_050743605.1 Acidimicrobiales bacterium | reverse complement strand
GCTGAATTCCTTCTTCACGTAGGACACGATGGCCTCGTCCAGCTCGTCACCGCCGATCCGGACGGATTGGCTGGTCACGATCCCGCCGAGCGAGATCACGGCCACCTCCGTCGTGCCGCCGCCGATGTCTACGACCATGTTCCCGGTCGGCTCGTGTACCGGCAGTCCCGCGCCGATCGCGGCGGCCATCGGTTCCTCGATGATGTACGCCTTGCGGGCGCCCGCGTACTCTGCCGCCTCCATCACCGCACGCTGCTCCACCCCCGTGATGCCAGAAGGCACGCAGATGACCATGCGGGGCTTCGCGAACCGGCGTTGATGGACGCGGTGGATGAAGTAGCGAAGCATCTTCTCGCAGATCTCGAAGTCGGCGATGACCCCGTCCTTCAGGGGTCTGATCGCCTGGATGTTGCTCGGGGTGCGACCGATCATCCGCTTGGCCTCGGCGCCGACCGCAAGCGGCCTTCCGTCCTTCACGTCGACGGCGACGACCGACGGCTCGTTCAGGACGATCCCTCGTCCCCGTACATACACCAGCGTGTTGGCCGTGCCGAGGTCGACCGCCATGTCACGGCCGAGAAGGTTGAGACGGTTTTCGGGCATCGACGTGGGGCTCCTCTCCGAGGATCGGATCGCCGAGAATGGGTGGTCGGCGTCCTCTCAGCGGGGTCCGCCAGCAGCGCGGTACCTCCGAGAGGCTACGGGACCGCGCCATTCGGCACAAGGCCGGCCCACCTCGGTCCTTCGCCTTCTTCCAATCGCCTGCCTTCAGGCAAGCTCCGGGAAGAAGAGGGCGATCTCCCGGCTGGCTGATTCGGGCGAATCCGAGCCGTGCACGAGGTTCTCGGTCGTCTCGATCGCAAGGTCGCCGCGGATGGTCCCGGGCGCCGCCTGCTTCGGGTTGGTCGCCCCCATCAGGGTTCTCACCACGGCGAAAGTCTCCTCGTCTGGACCCTCGGCGACAGCGACCAGGGCCGGAGAGCGGGTGATGAACGCGACGAGATCCTCGAAGAAAGGCTTGCCTTGGTGCTCCGCGTAGTGACGCCCGGCGAGCTCCCTCGTGATCACCCGCAGCTCGGCTGCCACCAGCCGGAGCCCCTTGCGTTCAAGGCGGGAGAGGATCTCTCCGGCGAGCCCGCGCTCGATTGCGTCCGGCTTCAAGATCACGAGGGTACGGGTCACGAGGCGAGGACCCTACCAGGGTCTTTCCCGGCACCCACAGGTGAGGCGGACGTCTGGAGGTTCGCAGGATGGGGCCGCTGCGAGGAGGAAGGCCGGGATGCGAAGTCCGGTTCAGTGGCCCGGAGGTGCGCTCGTCCGCTGCGCTGGCCGCACGGCGAGGAGTGCACGTGCCTCGGCCACCACGTAGAGGGAACCAGCGACCACCACCAAGCCGTCCTCGCCCGCCAGTTCCCGCGCGATCTGGACCGCGTCGTCGACGTGGCCCGCTACGACGGCTTCCATGCCACCCGCCCTCCCCGCCTCGGCGACGGCCTCGGCCGGCTGGGCCCTTGGCGACGCCGGCGCGCACGCGACCAGCGTTCGGACACCCGCCGCCGCGATGGGACCGAGCATCGCAGAGGGGTCTCGCCCGGCGAGCATGCCGACGACCGCCACCCGCCTGCCGTCGACTGCGAAATCACCGAGCGCCTTCGACAGCACGCACGCGCCGGCGACGTTGTGGGCCCCGTCGAGAATGCACAGCGGCCTGCGGCCCACCACTTCCAGGCGACCCGGCACCGTCACCTTGCTGAAGCCCTCTGCGACCACATCGGAGTCCAACGGCTCGCCGAAGAACGCCTCGACCGCCGCCAGGGCGCATGCAGCGTTCAGCCCTTGGTGCTCGCCGTGCAGCGACACGAGGACGTCGTGATAGGTGGCTCCGGGAGTCCGCAAGTCCACCAGGCGACCCCCGACGGCAAGCCGGTTGTTCGCGCAATCGAACTCTTCACCGCGTACCCAGACCTGAGCCGCCCCCGCCTCGTCGGCGACCGAGCGGATCACGCCAACCAGATCGGGATCCGTCTCCCCCACCACGGCGATGCCACCAGGCTTCACGATGCCGGCCTTGTCGCGGGCGATGCCTTCCAGGGTCGGACCCAAGATGTCGGTATGGTCGTAGCTCACGTTCGTGAGCACGGAGGCGACCCCGTCGATGACGTTCGTCGCGTCCCACATGCCGCCCACGCCGACCTCCACAACCGCCGCGTCCACCGCCACGTCGGCGAACCATGCGAACGCTGCCGCGGTGAGAACTTCGAATCGGGTCGGACGGTCGGAAAGCGAGGGTTCGACGAGTGAGAGCAGGTGGAGGCACTCGACGAAGGAGGGGTCGTCGATCGGTGAGCCCGCACGCGAGATCCGCTCGTTCACCCGTTCCAGATTCGGGCTCGTGTAGGTGCCGACGGAGAGCCCGCGCGCACCGAGGAGCGCCGTCGCCATTGCCGCGGTCGACCCCTTACCGTTGGTGCCGGTGAGGTGGAGCGCGGGATAGGCGCGCTGGGGGTCGCCGAGCATCGTCATGAGCTCGCGCATGCGGTCGAGCGTCGGCAACGAGTGGCGGCTGGGAACCTTCGATTCGAAGTCGATGTGGTCGTCGAGCCAGGCAAGCGCATCCTCCAGGGAGGTGAAGCGTGCCACCGTGCTGGACGTACGGCCGATCAGGAGGCGGCCCGACGGCTTCGGCTGACGGCCTTCACCGTGGGCTCCCCGAGGGGCACCAAGGTGGGATGCACCCGGTCGAGCACCACGGCCCGGTCGACCACGCACTTTCCGACGTCGCTACGGCTCGGAAGGTCGTACATCACGTCGAGCAAGACCTCTTCGAGGATCGCACGCAACCCACGTGCCCCGGTCCCTCGCAGTAGCGCCTGCTCCGACACCGCCTCCAACGCGTCCGACGCGAACTCGAGCTCGATCCCGTCCAGGGCGAAGACCCGCTGGTACTGGCGCGTCAGGGCGTTCTTCGGTTCGACGAGGATCCGGATAAGGGCGTCTTTGAAGAGCTGGCTGACAGCACCCACCACTGGGAGCCGGCCGATGAACTCGGGGATCAGCCCGAACTTCATCAGGTCCTCTGGGAGCACGTGACGGAGGATCTCGGTGTCGTCGGCCTGGCTGCGCTGCCGTACCTCGGCCCGGAAGCCGATGCCCTTACGCCCGATCCGGCTCTCGATGATCTTGTCGAGGCCTGCGAAGGCCCCTCCGCAGACGAACAGGATGTTGGTCGTGTCGATCTGGATGAACTCCTGATGGGGATGCTTGCGCCCCCCCTGCGGCGGCACCGAAGCCGTCGTGCCCTCCAGGATCTTGAGCAGTGCCTGTTGCACGCCCTCCCCGGACACGTCTCGGGTGATCGAGGGGTTCTCGCTCTTGCGAGCGATCTTGTCGATCTCGTCGATGTAGATGATCCCGGTCTCGGCTCGCTTCACGTCGTAATCGGCAGCCTGGATGAGCTTGAGCAGGATGTTCTCGACATCCTCGCCGACATAACCCGCCTCGGTCAGCGCCGTGGCATCCGCGATGGCAAAGGGCACGTTCAGCA
>JBOGGB010000144.1:0-6394 GCA_050743605.1 Acidimicrobiales bacterium | reverse complement strand
TCCTTGGCGACCGCGATCACGTCCACCTGCGCCCGCCCGCACGAAGGGCACGCGATGAGGTCGAGCCCCTTGCGCTCCCGCAGGCCCAGCGCCTCGAGGAGCTGGCGACCGGCCCGCGCCTCTTCGACGGGATCGGCCGTCAGCGAGTACCGGATCGTGTCGCCGATGCCCTCGGCGAGCAAGGTCCCGATCCCTGCGGTGCCCTTCACCAGCCCGGCGGGAGGCGGTCCCGCTTCGGTGACCCCGAGGTGCAACGGATGGTCAAAGGTCTCGGAGGCGAGCCGGTAGGCCGCGATCATCAGCGCGACGGACGACGCCTTTACGGAGATCTTGACGTCGGTGAAGCCGACCTCCTCGAAGTAGGCGAGCTCTAGCTTCGCCGACTCGACAAGGGCTTCGGGCGTGACCCCGTTGTGCTTCTTGTAGAGTTCGGGGTGCAGAGATCCCGCGTTCACCCCGATGCGGATCGGCACGCCCCGGTCCTTCGCCTCCGACGCGACCAGCTTGATCTCGGACTCCTTGCGCAAGTTCCCAGGGTTCAGGCGAAGGCCCTGGACTCCGGCTTCGAGCGCGGCGAGCGCCATCTCGTGGTGGAAGTGGATGTCCGCCACGATCGGCACCGGTGAGCGCGGAACGATGCGTGCGAGCCCCTCGGCGGCGGCGGCCTCATTGCAGGTGCATCGGACGAGGTCCGCACCCGCGGCAGCGAGCGCGTAGATCTGCGCGAGCGTCCCTTCGACGTCGGCGGTCTTCGTCGTGGTCATCGACTGCACCGACACGGGGGCGCCAGCCCCGATCGCGACCCCGCCGACGTGGATCTGGCGGGTCTTGCGGCGAGGCTCCAGCAGTTCTGACGAGAGCTCCATCGCCTCCATTCTGCCGCGCCAGGGTGCCCGGCCGTGCGACGGCTCCCCGACCGGCGGTCCCGGCCGTGCGACGGCTCCCCGACCGGCGGTCCCGGTCAGCCGAAGGGATTCGCGATCGGGTGGGCGATGTCCAGGAACACCGCGGAGCCCACGATCACCAGCAGCACGGCCATGAAGGCGTAGGCGACGGGCAACAGCTTGGCGACATCGGCCTGGTAGTACCGCCGGCCCCGGCGGGTCCGGGCCCGCTCGTAGAGCGCGATCGCGACGTGGCCGCCGTCGAGGGGCAGCATCGGGATCATGTTCAGGAGCCCGAACGCAATGTTGAGCGCGATCAGGATGGAGATGAAGTAGTAGGCGCCCTTCGCCTCGGCCTGGGTGGCGAGCCGGCCTGCCTCGACGAGCGAGAGGATCCGGTTCGACTTTGTCGGGTTGGCCGCGGCCCTCTGCGCCGCCCGGGTGTTCGTCACCTGGTGATAGAGGGAGGTAAGACCGCCCGCAGAGAACACGCGGCCGAACCCGAGGACGGTGAGCCGGGTGATGCTGCCCACGTCGTCCCCCGCCCACGAGACCGCCTGCCACGGGTTCTGAGGGGTGAAGACCGGGGCCTCGCCCAGCCCGACTCCGATCAGCCATTCGGTCTTCCCGGTGCCACCGGTGCCCAGCGCCTCCCCTCCAGCTGTCCTGCCCCTGGTGATGGTGTGGCCCGCCTGCGGCTGCACCGTGAGCCTCGAGCGGCGGCCGTCGCGCTCGACGACGAGGTCGACCGGGTGCCCCTTCGAGGCCTGGATTCCCCTGGCCACCTGTGTGGTGGTGCGAACCGACTTCCCGTCGACGGACAGGATGGTGTCGCCGGACCTCATCCCCGCGAACTGCGCCGCGGTCTGGGTGTGCCCGGCCCATCGCGTGAACCCTGTCACCGTGACCTGCGTGCCCGTCGGAGTGCCGATCGCCAGCGCGAGCACGACCCCGAGGACCAGCGCGATCACGTAGTGCATGATCGAACCGGCGCTCGCGACGAGCACCCGGCGGCTGAAGGGCTGCTGCCTGTAGGCGCGGGGCTCGTCGTCCTCGTCCAGCTGCTCGAGGTTGGTCATCCCCGGGATCTTCACGTAGGCCCCGGCGAGGATCGGCTTGATCCCATAGACGGTCTCGCCCTTGCGCACCGACCACAGCCGGGGTCCGAACCCGATGAAGAACTCGGTCACCTTCATGCGGCTCCACTTGGCGGTCAGGTAGTGGCCGAGCTCGTGGAGCACGACGATCACGATGAGCGCCGCGATGAAGATCAGGAGCGGGCCGAGCCGTGCCGCGAGGAGCGCCCCGACGATCAGCGCGAGGACGACCGCCAGCCGCACGATCGCCCAGCGCCTGCGCGAGCCCGCGTCCCCGATGACGTCGGGCGCGCCTGCGGGCCCCTCGGGCGACGCCGCGGGGCCTGGAGCTGAGCTCACACGGCCGCCAGCCGACGGTGGACGGCCTCCGTCGCGAGCGCGCGGGCGCGGCGATCGGCCTCTAGCACGTCGCCGACCACGCGCAGCGGCTCGCCGTCGCAGCGGTCGAGCACCGCCGAATCGACCTCGGCGATACCGAGCCAGTCGAGCTTTCCCTCCAAGAACGCGGCGACCGCGACCTCGTTGGCGGCGTTCAGCCACGCCGGGGCTGGACCAGCGGCTCGCCCTGCAGCGTACGCGAGGTCGAGGCACGGGAATGCGGCGCGATCTGGTGGTTCGAAGTGCAGGCTCAACGGCGACGTCCAGTCGATCGCGCCAAACGCGTGGCCGAGCCGCTCGGGCCACCCGAGCGCGTAGCCGATCGGAAGCCGCATGTCCGGAAGCGAGAGCTGCGCGATCGTGGCGCCGTCGACGAGCTCCACCATGGAGTGCACCACGGACTGCGGATGCACCACGACGTCGATCCGGTCGTAGGGAAGTCCGAAGAGCTCGTGCGCCTCGAGGACCTCGAGACCCTTGTTCATGAGGGTGGAGGAGTCGACGGTGATCTTGGGCCCCATGCTCCAGGTGGGATGGCTGAGCGCGTCGGCGATGCCGACGGACGCGAGCTCGGAGCGGGCACGCCCTCGGAACGGTCCGCCCGACGCGGTGACCAGCAGGCGTGCGACCGACGTGGGCGGCGGCGGAGCGCTGTCCGGCTGGTCAGTCCAGGTGGGGATCGCCCCCTGTTCGGCGGCAGCGAGGCACTGGTGGATCGCGCAGTGCTCGGAGTCCACCGGGACGATCTCGGCGCCCTGCGTGCGCCGGGCACGCTGGACGACCGGAGCGCCCGCGATGAGCGACTCCTTGTTGGCGAGCGCCAGCCGGCGCCCCGCGGCGAGCGCGGCCAGGGTCACCGGAAGGCCGGCGAAGCCCACCACTGCGTTCAGCACGACGTCTGCTGCCTGCGCGCACGCGACGAGCCCCTCGGCTCCGGAGGCGAGCTCCGTTCCGGGGGGGAGGAGCGGCGCGAGTGCGTTCGCCGTGTCGGCGTCGCCGACTGCGACGAGCTCGGGGTGGAGCCGGTGCGCCTGGTCCGCGAGGGCGCGCACCGAGCGATTGGCCGCGATCGCGACGACCCGGTAGCGATCGGGTGCGGCCTCGATCACGTCGACAGCCTGGGTCCCGATTGACCCGGTCGATCCCACCAAGCTTACGGTCTGCATCGGCCATCCAGCATGCCATCGGACATACCCGCGGCCACCGCGACGGTCGCCCGGCTGGCGCGAGGCCGCTCAGCCGTGGCCGAACGCACGCAGCAGGTAGTAGGTGGCCGGGAGGACGAACAGCAGCCCGTCGACCCGGTCGAGGAGGCCCCCGTGCCCCGGCAGGATGCGTCCCATGTCCTTCAGCCCGAGCTGGCGCTTCACGAGGGACTCGCAGAGGTCGCCGATCGGGCTCACCACCGCGACCACGATGCCGAGCGCGGCCCCCTCCCCCATCGTCCAGGGATGGACGAGCGGGACGATCGCCACCGCGAAGACGATCGCGGCGACCGCGCCGCCGATCACGCCCTCCCAGGTCTTGCCCGGGCTCACCGCGCCCAGCGGATGGCGACCCACCGACGCACCCACCGCGAGCGCACCGACGTCGTAGGCGACGGCGGCGATCACCGCACCGAGGAAGTACGCGATGCCCGTGCGGTGCGGGAACAGCGAGGGTGCGAGAAGGAGCGCGGCGAACGAGCCGAAGATCCCGATCCACACGAAGACGAAGAGGGTGGCCGCCGTGCTCCGGACCGGATCGGCGCGGCGGTCCACGCCGACCAGGTGCCAGAGGATCGTCGCCGCCAGGAGCAGGACCGCCACGACCGGCAACGCGCCCAACGGCTCGTCGTAGCTGCCGACGATGACCCCGGCAACGGCGACAATCCCGAGCAGCGTCGCGGGCCGGTACGCCTTACGGAAGGCGGCATAGGCCTCGATCGCTGCGGCGGTCAGCACCACGGTGACGATCACCATCGACGGGACCGACCCGAAATGGAAGAGGATCAGGGCGAGGCCGCCGATGACGATCCCGCTCCCGATGGCGGCGGGCATGTTGCGCCCGGCCCGTTGGGAGAGCGCGTCCTCACCCCGCCGCGCCGGCCGGACGTCGCGGTTCCGAGCCGGCTCTCGGCTCGAAGCCGCCCGCGGCGGTGTGCCCTCCGTCGTCGCTCCGGATCCGGTTGCCGCGTCCGCGTCCGCGGCGACGGCGACGGCGTCGGCGTGCTCCCCCCGACGGCCAAGGACGTGCCACCGCGTCGGTGCGGCACGGGCGTGGCCGCCCGCGCGCACGAAGAGGTCGGGGCGGCCTCCCGCGTCAGCCGATCGACTCCCTAGGTCCTCGACCAGCCCCGATGCGGCCGTTGCGCCCTCGTCGCTCCCCCCATCGTCCACCCCGAGCTCGTCGGAGGCCCGGCCGGCATGGTCGCCGTGGTCGGCCCGGCCGGCCCGGTCGGCCCGGTCGGCGAAGAGCTCACCGGTCACCAGATCGTCGAGCTCACGAAGATGCTCGTCCGGTGAGAGGACCGGCGGAACCGCTCCGAGGTCGAAGCTCCATGGCTGGCGCTCCCCCTCCTCGACCTCCGGGAGCAGTGGAGGCAGGGCGGCATGTCTCCCGAGGAGCGACGGAGCTAGCGGCTCCTCCTGCTCCCAATCACGTTGCTCCTCGCGCCAGCTCGGCCGCGGCAGCGATGCCCAGGGGTCGACGTCCTCGGTCCCGTCCCCTCGGGACAGGACTGCGGGGATCTCCCCGGTCGGCGCCTCGGTCCAGTGCAGCAGCTGCGGCTCCTCGGGGACGGCATCCACCCCGTCGTGCCGCCCGTCGGCGGTGATGTCGTCACCGTCGCGACCCGAGCCTGAGGCCGTCGCCGTCTCGATCTCTGTGGCATCGTCAGCGTCGGAGCCGGCCGGCCCCTGCGCAGCCTTCGCACCGGCGCGAGCCGCTCCGACGATCCGCACCTGATCGGTGGGGGGAGCCTCGTGCGCCTGCTCGAGATCCGGGGGGCCCTCGTGGGGTGTGCCGCTTGTCATGACGTCCGTTGTCACCACGTCCCCCAACTCAGGGGCCCGTGCCCGTGGGTCATCGCAGCCCCCTGCGCCCCGGCTCAGGCCCGCTCAAACCTCGAGCAGCTCTTTCTCCTTGTGCACCACCAGCTGGTCGACCGCCGTCACCTGCTGCTGCGTGACCTTCTCGACCTCCTTTTCGACCCTGTCCAGCTCGTCGGAGGACATCGACCCGTCCCTCTCGAGGGCTTCCAGCTCGTGGCGGGTCGCCCTGCGGAGGTTCCGAATCGCGACGCGGCCCTCTTCGGCCTTGTGGCGGACCACCTTGACGAGCTCCTTGCGTCGCTCCTCGGTCAGAGGCGGGAACGCGAGGCGGATCACCGAGCCGTCGTTGGACGGGTTGATGCCGAGGTCGGAGCCCTGGATCGCCTTCTCGATCGCGGGCAGTGAGCTCTTGTCGTAGGGAGCGACCACCAGCAGCATCGCGTCGGGAACCGTGAACCCCGCGATCTGGCGCAGCGGGGTCGGCGTGCCGTAGTAGTCGACCGTCAGGTGCTCGACCAGGGCCGGGGACGCTCGGCCGGTCCGGACGGCCGAGAACTCGCTGCGGACGTGGTCGACCGCCTTCGCCATCTTGTCGCGCGCTTCTTCCACAGCCACCTCGACAAGGCCGTCGTCCATCACCGGACAAGCGTACCGATCCGCTCGCCGCTGAGCGCCCGGCGCAGGTTGCCCGGCCCCATGAGGTCGAACACCAGGATCGGAAGATCGTTGTCCTTGCAGAACGTGACCGCGGTGAGGTCCATGACTCGGAGGTCCTTCGCGACGATCTCCATGAAGGAAACCTCGTCGTAGCGGGTCGCCGAGGGGTCCTTGCGGGGGTCGGCGCTGTACACGCCGTCCACGCCCCCGTGCGTCCCCTTGATCAGCAAGGCAGCCTCGATCTCCGCCGCTCGCAACGCTGCCGAGGTGTCGGTGGTGAAGTACGGATTGCCCATGCCCGCCGCGAAGATGACCACGCGGCCCTTCTCCAGGTGTCGCATCGCAC
>JBOGGB010000143.1:0-4411 GCA_050743605.1 Acidimicrobiales bacterium | reverse complement strand
GTGCGGAGCCCAGCGCCCGGACGGCGAACCGGTGGTCCGCGTTCGCCGCCGGCTGGTCCGTTGGACCCGGAGGCCCTGTGCCGAACAGGGCCTGCAGCTCGCGCGCGTCCAGAGCCGCCTGCTCAGGGGTAGTCCGCTCTCGATAGCTCGCGGGGGCGCGGAGGCTCAGGTCCAGCGCGAGCCCGTGCGTCGTGGTGCTCGCGGTGATGGCGTCCAACGCGCGGGACCAGGAACCTGGTTCCTCGGGAGATCCAGGTGCATCGCCTGCATCCGTCGTCACCGTGTCAGCATCGCGCAGGCGTCCAGTGCGGACGGGTCCGCGGCGGTGCTCCGTCTCCGCGGCGGTGCGTCGGCAGCGGCGGTCCGCCTGGGCGAGGACTGATAGACACAGCATGGGGCCGTAGCTCAGTGGTCAGAGCAGGGGACTCATAATCCCTCGGTCGCAGGTTCGATCCCTGCCGGCCCCACCTGAAATTATGCGCCTGGTGGCGACGGAGGACACCGACGACCCACGGGACGACGAGGGCAGGGACGGCTATAGCCACCGACGCCACGACCAAGAGGCCGGCGGCCACCTCGTCGGCGGTCGGATTGTCGGTGTTCGGGGTCGGCGGGTGCGGGCTCGTCGAGCCGTCTCGTCATTGGGCGTGCGGAGAGCGCGATTGCCGACGCCGCAACCCGCGATTCGGGGACTGGCCTGGGGAGCGCCCTGAAGCTACCGCCGGCTCAGCGCGGCTCAGGGGTTGCGCCCGAGCGAGTTACTCGCCAGCCGCCAGCCGGAACGCTCGGTCAGCATCGCCGCTCCTGGGAGCTCGAGCGGCGAGAGCCACCGGTCCCCCCGCAGGGATGGATCCCGCCATATGCGTGGCTCTTGCACGCCTGGTTCGCTGCCTGGAAGCCGGGACTTGTCTGATTCACCTGGCCTACGAGGTCGAAGCCCCATGTGCTACCGGAGAAGAGGACGGGGTCGGGGAAGTTGGCGACCCCGTGGGCCCGCATGCACTTGGCGTACTCGAGGAGCACCGCCTTGGAGGGGCCCCCGGGCTTCACTGTTCCGGAGCGCACCGGGTTGTACTTCTTGCAGGACGTTAGCGCGGATCGGAACCGGGCGCTCGACGGGTTGATGCCGCCGCTCACGTTGAACACCATGTTGCCTGTGGGTCCAGGGTCGGGGAAGTTGGTGATCCCGTGCGCCCGCATGCACTCGGCGAACTTGATCCCGCTTGGATGGACCTTGCCTACGGTGGTCGAGGTCGTCGTGCCGAGACTGGCGACACCCGGGGTCTGCGGGCTGCCGCCCCCGCACGCCGACAGCCCGATCGCGAAAGCGGCCGTGAGCGCGATCAGTGGAAGCGCCCCACGTGGAGCGGCCTTCCGTTGGTGCGCGCTCGAGCCAGACCCGCCTCTGCCGTCCGAGTGGCTCTCGTTCGTTCTCACGTGCGTCGCCTCCCTCGTTTGCCGGTGTCGAGCAGTTCTATGGCACGGAAGGTCACACGACGGTCACACGTGTGACCTGGGGATGATCGACGACCCGAGATCGCGGGTCCAGTGAGGAGGTCATCGCTCGTGTCCGGAACGAGGAGGGGGCTCCCACCACCACGCCAGCCCGGCGACCCCCGGTCCGGTGTGCGCGACCAGGACCGAGCTGAAGGAGGCCGTATAGGCGTCGGCGTCAGCGGCCAGTTCGTGCAGATGAGTGAAGAGCAAGTGGGCGGCCCGGGGTGCTTCGGCGTGCAGCACGACGGCTCTGAGACGCGCTGTGGGGAGCGCGTCGGCTCGGCAGGCCGTCACGATGCGGGCGACCGCGGCGTCGACGCTCCGCACCGGGCGACGAGGGCGCACGTGGCCGCCGGAGAGCTCGAACATCGCGCACAAGCCGATCGAGCGACCTGCGCGCACCGCGATCCCAGGAACTCGGCCGCTTCCCGCCAGGAAGTCCAGTTGCTCGACGACGGCGAGCAGGCGTACCCGTGCCGCGGCGCGCCGCGCCGCCGCGATGGCCTCTTGCAGCGTGCTTCCCGCACGCGCTGCACGTGCGGCCGCGATGACGACGAGACCTTGGGCACCTGCAGCCGCCTGAGTGTCGACGACAGCAACGTCTCCGGAGCGGGCATACCCCGCGGCGGTAATGGCCGACTGGTAGGAGGCGCTCATGCCTCGGGCCACGGTCGCGACGAGGACTGGGTGGCCTGCCAGATGCTCGAGGGTCTCCAGGTAGGCACCGGGGCTCGGGGCCGAGGTGGTCACCCGGAGATGTGCCGCCCGACGCAGGACCTCGGCCGGTTCCAGCTTCCCGTCGTTGTGGACGTCATCGCCGATCGCGATGGTCATGGGCACGACGGTGATGCTCAGAGATTCGATTGCGCTCGGCGGCAGTGACGCGGCGCTGTCGGTCACGACTGCCACGTCGGGTCCGGCGCCCGTCACAGACCAGGCCCATGGCTGCGCGAGTCCGCGCCCTTCACTGCGGAGCAGAGCGACAGCATCCCTGTGGAGCCCCGTGAGCCGCACCGGGCTCCCGGTCGAACAGGAGCCGCGAATAGAGGCGTGCCGCAAGTGGGGCGCGACGGGCGTCGTCGGTCGACTCCGAGACGGGCTGTGGTGGCGAGTCGCCGAGTGAGCGTTTGACGAGCATGGGCACGCAGATCGCGAGTCCCAGAGCGGTGCCAGATGCGCCCCGTCGCATGCCGAGCACGGCAACGAGGCTCAGGGCGGCGAGCAGGGTGGACAGACCGCTCTGGCGGAGCAGCCGGCCGGCGGCCATGCCGGCCGCGAGCACGAGCGTTCCTTCGGGAGCGAGGAGGAGGGTCGCTCCCAGCGCGGGTGACAGCCCACGGCCGCCTGCGCCACCCATCCACGGAGACCAGTCGTGACCGGCGATGGCAGCCGCCGTCGTGAACGCGCCCAGGTACGAGACCGGACCGCGACCGCCTGTCGCGCGGCGCCTGACTGCCGCGCCCAGGGCCCTACGTCCGAGCAGTGGCCCGGTGGCGCCTTTTGCCACCTCGAAGAGCCCCGCGACGGCCAGTGGACCGAAGCCGGCGACCTGATAGAGCGCCGTGCCCGACACTTTGCCGGAGCCCACTCGACGAAGATCTGCGCCTGCGAACCTCCAAGCCGCGAGCTGCGAGTAGGGAACCGACCCTGAGAGGAACGAGAGGGCGACGGCCGCGAGGGGTGCGCGGGTGCGACTTGCGCGGCTCATCGCGTCAGGATCAGGGTTCGCCAGCTCCGGCCGGGTTCGTCCCCCAATGCACGCGTACACCGTCACGCCGCATCGCACGGAGGAACCACGCCGTCGAGCAGACGGCGGCGATCGCGGTCATCGACCAACTCGACGCGGTGCGCTCGAGCAAGAAGGTCTTCAACGAGGACGTCAGCAGCAACCAGAACACGAGCCCCGCATTCGCGAGGAGCACGGCGCCCCATAGCACCGAGATCTGAAGGAAGAACTGCCGCACCGCGGGGCGCGCCAAGACTGTGGGATCGAGAGGGCAGAAGTCCCTGGCGAGCTTCTCGATGAACGGTCGCCGGGCGACCGCCGTCGCGAGGAACATGAGCGCCACGAGCGCGGTTCCCAGCGTCGGCTGCGCGAAGTAGAAGAACATGCTGCCCGTGACGAACGAGATGACGGTTCGAACGGTGAGAACGGCCGCGCCGAGGACCACGATTGCCGGCGGTCGCCGATGGTGGAGCAGGTGGCGAGCAAGGGCGCCGTAGCACCACACGAGGGCGCCGATCAAGGCGCCGCGCTCGCCGGCGACGACGACCAGCACGTAGAAGACCGCGAAAGGCCCGACGACGCCTTCGATCAGGGCCGGCAGGCCATGGCGCAGGGACGCCAGCAGGGAGGGCAGGCGGACCACATGCGCGTCGCCGTCCGGGCCCGGGATCGCAACGGGGGTCGCAGCCTCCTCGACGAGGACGTGGGGAGCGGCGATCCCGCAATGCTATCGCCTGCACGGCGCCGAACGGCCGCGGCGGTCCCGGGGAACTGCGCATGCCCGCACGCCTGCCGTGCCTGCCGTGCCTGGTGCACCGCACCGCCTGGGATCGCCCACCCGGGCGTTGGCGGGTTCTCGAATGGGGGTATCCGCCCCTGGGACGATCCTCGAGACGGAGGTGCGCGATGCCGAAGATGTCGAGCAGCGGAAAGCCCAAGCAGTCGGAGCTGCCGTCCACCTTGCAACGGTCTCCGGAGAAGGCGCAGCGCACGTTCGCAAGGTCCCACGATCGGGCGGCCGAGGAGTACGGAGAGGGCCAGCGCGCGCACCAGACCGCGTCCGGGGCGCTCAAGCACTCCTTCGAGAAGGTGGGAGACCACTGGGAGCACAAGGCGGAGAAGGGGCCGTCCGACGAGCAGTCAGCGAGGGGCGGCGCCGGCTCGCGACGCCACTACCCGACGGCCGAA
>JBOGGB010000142.1:0-7516 GCA_050743605.1 Acidimicrobiales bacterium | reverse complement strand
CGCCGACCTCCAAGACCGGGTGCCGCCCGCGTCGCCCACGCGCGTGCTCGGCGGGGGGGATGCCGACGCCTGGTGGGCTGCGCGTGCCACCGAGGCGCTTCGCGGCACGCGGGGACGCGTCCTGCATGCCGCGTGCGGCGACGGGTGGCTCGTGAGCCGCCTCGCCGCTGCCGGCGCCGACGCCTACGGCGTGGATCCGCGTCCTGGGGTCGTCGACGATGCGCAGCTGGGCGGTGCCGACCTCCGCCAGGAAGAGCCGCTCGAGCACCTGCGGTCGGTCGAGCGCGCGTCGCTGGGCGGGGTGGTCGTCTCGGGGATCGTGGAGGCCATGGAGCCCGCGCGCCGCGACCAGCTTCTCCGCGCGCTCGGCGACCGGCTCGGCGCGCACGCGGTGCTCGTCGTCCACTCCCTGTCTCCCGCCACCTGGTCGGCGGAGGACGCACCCGTGGAAGCCGACCTCGGCCCGGGGAGGCCGCTCCGCCCGCGCACCTGGGCGCACCTCCTTGCGACATGGGCGGTGGAGCTCTGCGAGGGCCCAGGGGGGGTGGACTACCTCGTCGTCGCGCGGCGCTCGGGCGCCTGAGGTGCGCGTCGCGTTCGTCACGCCCCGTTACGGGCGACAGGTGGTGGGTGGTGCCGAGTCCGCGGCGCGCCAGCTGGCAGAGCACCTGGTGGCGTCGACGGGCTGGAGTGTCGAGGTGTTCACCTCGACGGCACTCGACCATCTCACGTGGCGAAACGAGCTCGCTCCCGGCGACCAGACAATCGAGGGCGTCCTCGTCCACCGGTTCGCCTCGGAGTCCGAGCGGAGCCCCAAGTTCTACGACCTCGACGGCCGTGTACGCCTGGCGCCGGCGCACGCCACGCGCGAGCAGGCCGAGCGATGGGTAGACCTGAACGGCCCCGTGACGCCTCGGCTCGTTGACGCCCTACGCGCGAGCGCCGCCGACGTCTGCGTCTTCTACCCCTACCTGTACTACCCGACCGTGCGCGCGATCGGGAACGTGGCCGTGCCGGCCGTCCTGCACCCGGCCGCCCACGACGAGCCGGCGCTGTACCTCCCGGTGTTCGAGGGCACGTTCGCCAGCGCCGACGCGCTCGTCTTCCAGACGATGGCGGAGCGGCAGCTCGTGCAACGGCACTATCCCGTGGCGGGAATCCCGCAGATCCTCCTCGGCCTCGGGACGGAGGAGCCGCACGCCCGCCGGCGTTCGGGCACCGACGTGCTGGGGGTCGGCGACCGCCCCTACGTCGTGAGCGTCGGGCGGGTGGACGAGCACAAGGGGTCCAAGATGCTCGCCGCATACTTCGCCGAGTACAAGGCGCGACGGCCGGGACCGCTGGCGCTGGCGCTCGTCGGACCGCTCGCCTTCCGCCCGCCGGACCATCCAGACGTCGTCCTCACCGGCACGCTCAGCGACCAGGACAAGTACGACGTGCTGCGCGACGCCTTGGCGTTCATCTCGCCGTCGGCGCTGGAGGCCTTCTCGCTCGTTGTCGCCGAGGCGTGGACGGTCGAGCTCCCGGTGGTGGTGAACGCCCGCTGCGGCCCGACGCGCGAGCACTGCGAGCGATCCGGAGGCGGGCTCTGGTTCGGCTCCTACCCCGAGCTCGAAGCGGTCCTGGACCGCCTGGTCGCAGACGCCGCTCTTCGGCACCACCTCGGCACGCAGGGGCGCCACTACGTCGAGCGCCACTACCGCTGGGCGGTGCTGATCGAGCGCTACGCACGGTTCCTCGCAGAGGTGGTCGGGCGCGGCAAGCTTCCCGCAGCGGCGTAGCCCCCGGCAGCGCCTGCGACCGGGGGGCGCAGCTCCGCCTACGCTGGCCGGGTGCGTGCGCCGGTCTACGGCATCGTGCTCACCGGCGGCTCCTCGCGACGGATGGGCAGGGACAAGGCCACCTTGGAAGTCGGAGGGGTGCCGCTTGCCCGGCGCGTGGCCGGAGCCCTCGCGGCCGCGACGTCGCTCGCCGTGGAGGTAGGACCGGGGACGAGCGGGCTCCCGAGCGTCCGCGAGGAGCCACCGGGCTCTGGCCCCCTCGCCGCAGTCGTCGCCGGCTGGGCGGAGCTGGTTCGCCGCACCGGGGAGAAGCTGCCTGCGGTCGTCCTTGCCTGCGACCTTCCCTGGGTCACGGCCGAGCTCGTGTCCTGGCTCGCCGGGAGACCCGGCGGCGTGAGCGTCGTGCCGCTCCGTGACGGCGTCGCCCAGCCACTGTGTGCGCGCTGGGGAGTCGCCGACCTCGAGCGCGCGGGCGCCCAGCTTGCGGCCGGTGAGCGGTCCCTCCGGCGCGTCTTCGGCCCGGACGCCGCGCTCGTGACCGAGGGCGACGTCGACGAGCGGGTGGGCCTTCGCGGCGCCCAGGATGTCGACACGCCGGAGGACCTCACCCGCCTGGCGCTCGCCTCGCCGTCCGAGGGCGATGACTGGATCGGTCTTGCCACGACCGACCTGCCGACCGCGGCGGCGACGGCGTGGGCGACGCGCCCCGACTGTGGAGCGGTGGTCGCGTTCACCGGCATCGTGCGCGACCACGCCGAAGGGAGGGATGGCGTAGAGGAGCTGGTCTACGAGGCCTACGAGTCCCCGGCGCTCGCACGCATGGCGGCGGTGGTCGAGGAAGCGCGCGCTCGATGGCCGGCGGTCGCGCGGGTAGCCGTCCTGCACCGCGTCGGCTCGCTGGCGGTCGGTGAGACCGCGGTCGTCGTGGTCGTCTCCGCGCCGCATCGCCACGACGCCTTCGCGGCCGGGAGCTACGTGATCGACACCGTGAAGGAGTCGGTGCCGATCTGGAAGTACGAGCGTTGGAGGGGCGGGGAGGACTGGGGCACCGGAGCGCAGCCGGTACGGTGGTGATCCCCCTCGAAGAGGCGCAGGACATCGTCCGTGGCGCGTGTGCGAGTCCGCCTCCCGTCGAGCTCCCCCCCTCCGGCGCGCTCGGATGCGTGCTCGCCGAGCCCGCCTTCGCCTTGGTCGACGTCCCGCCGTTCGCGAACTCCGCGATGGACGGATACGCGGTGCGCTCCGCCGACGTGCGGGGCGCACCTGCGACCCTCGAGGTCGTGGGCCGGGTCCTCGCCGGCGCGACGTTGGGGGGCGAGGTCGGGCCCGGGCAAGCCGCGAGGATCATGACCGGCGCGCCCCTGCCCTCAGGTGCCGACGCCGTCTGCATGATCGAGCGGACGAGGGGGGACGAGGAAGGGTTGCCCGGCGCCCGCGTCGTGATCGAGGTGCGGATCGAGCCCGGCGAGAACGTCCGGAGCCCCGGAGGAGACGTGCGTGCCGGAGAGCTGGTCCTGGACGCTGGTGCAGAGGTGGGGCCGACGCAGCTCGCGGCGGTGCTCAGCGCCGGCTGCGCGGCCCTCTCGGTGCACCCGCGTCCGCGGGTCGGGGTGATCTCCACCGGGGACGAGCTCGTCGACCCCGGGAGCGCGCTTGGTCCCGCGCAGATCTACGACTCGAACCGCCCGATGCTCCTCGCGCTTGTGGCAGAGGCGGGCTGCACCGCACTCGACCTCGGCCGGTCGGGCGACGACGAAGACGCCCTCGCGACGCGCATCACCGACGCGCTGCCCCGCGTAGACGCGCTCGTACTGACGGGGGGCGTCAGCGTGGGTGACGTGGACGTGGTGCGTATGGTGCTCGATCGCCTGGGTGGTGCTGCGACCCGCTGGCTGCAGGTCGCTGTCCGTCCTGCAAGGCCCTTCTGCTTCTCCGTGCTCTCGGGGCCCGACCGACAGGTCCCGGTCTTCGGCCTCCCGGGCAATCCCGTGTCGTCGGCTGTGAGCTTCGAGCTGCTCGTGCGTCCGTCCCTCCGAGCGGTCGCCGGTCACAGGGTGACCGAGCGGCCGCGTGTGGTCGCGCGCTCCGCGGAGCCGCTCCGCCGCTCCCGCGACGGCAAGACGCATTTCGTCCGCGTCCGGCTCGCTGCCGACACCGCCGGGCCGCAGTGCCCCGAGGGCCAGCGGGTCGCCAAGTGGATCGCTACCCCCTGTCCAGGGCAGGGATCCCACCAGATCCGGTCGATGGGCCTCGCCGACGGGCTCGCCGTCGTGGCGGACGGGGAGGGAGCCGAAGCGGGAGCAGACGTCGAGGTCATGGTCACGAACCCGGCACTCGTGGCCGCGTTCGTCGGCTTGCCGTGACGCGGGGGCCCCGCCCGCGTCCGTCACGCTGATGGCCACCCTTCTCTTGTTCGGACCCGCTCGGAGCGCCGCGGGCCAGCGCCGCGCCTCGATCGAAGCGGAGAGCCTGGCAGAGCTCTGTCAGGCAGCATGCCGCCAATTCGGACCTGGGTTCGAGGCGGTCCTGCGCTCCTCGGCGCTGTGGGTGAACGGTGAGCCTGTCACCGGCGACCCGGCCCTCGGCGAGGAGGACGAGGTCGCCGTCCTACCTCCCGTCTCCGGAGGCGCCTGAGGCCGACTGGCGCAGCAGGGGCGTGTTCGTGGCAGCATCGGGGAGGCGGTGCGATGATGAGGTCGACGCCGCGTCAACCCTCGACGTGCAGGGCGGCGTGCGGACTACGGCCCGAAGACGGGCAGGAGAGGAGGTCGGCCATGCAGGTGACGGTGACCGTGAACGGCACGACCGGGTCTCACGATGTGGAGACACGCACGCTGCTCGTCTTCTACCTCCGGGAGGTCCTCGGCCTCACGGGGACGAACGTCGGCTGCGACACCACGTCGTGCGGCGCCTGCACCGTGCTCTGCGACGGAGAGTCGGTGAAGTCGTGCACGATGCTGGCAGCGCAGGCCGATGGGCGGGAGATCACCACGATCGAGGGGATGGCGTCGCCCGACGGGACGCTCCATCCCATCCAGGAGGCGTTCCGCGAGCACCATGGCCTGCAGTGTGGGTTCTGCACGCCCGGCATGGTCATGGCCATCGAGTCCTTCCTGAAGGAGCACCCGGCACCGACCGAGGCCGAGGTGCGCGAAGGCCTGGAAGGGAACCTGTGCCGCTGCACCGGCTACCACAACATCGTCCAGGCCGCCCTCGCGGCTGCGAGCGCCCTCGCGCCCGTGCCTTGAGCACCACCCTCACCCAAGGGCCTGGGGCCGGGGGAGTCGTCGGCACGAGGATGCGTCGGCGGGAGGACCCGGCGCTCTTGAGCGGCGAGGCGCGCTTCGTCCACGACCTCGTTGTCCCCGGCGCGTTGCACATGGCCGTCGTGCGCAGCCCCCACGCTCACGCGCGCGTCATGTCCGTCGACCTCTCGGCCGCGCGAGCGATGCCGGGCGTCGTCGCCGCCGTGAGCGGCGCAGATCTCGCCGACGAGTGGGCAGCGCCCATGCCCTGCGCATGGCCGGTCACGGCGGAAATGCAGTCGCCGACGCACCTCCCGGTCGCAGTGGACGAGGCCTGCTACGTCGGCGACGCGGTGGCGGTCGTCGTCGCCACCTCCCAGGCCGCGGCGCACGATGCGGCAGGTGCCGCCGCTGTCGCCTACGACGTGCTCCCCGCTGCCGTGGACCTCGAGGCAGCCGCGAGCGACGCGGTGCTCGCACACTCGGACCTCGCGTCCAACCGTGCCTACACCTGGGAGCTCGTTCCCGACCCCGCTGCGGTCGAGCGTGCCTTCGGCTCGGCAGCCGTCACGGTCAGGGAGCGCTATGTACAGCAGCGGCTCATCCCGGCGGCGATGGAGCCCCGAGGCGTCTGCGTCGTGCCCCAGCCTTTCGGCGGCGACTACGTCGTCTACTCGGCGACGCAGATCCCCCACATCCTGCGTACCATGCTCGGGATCTCCGCGGGGGTCCCCGAGGAGCGGATCCGGGTGGTCGCGCCCTCGGTCGGCGGCGGGTTCGGCTCGAAGCTCGACGTCTACGCCGAGGAGCTTCTCTGCCTCGTGCTCGCGCGGCGGCTCCGCCGGCCCGTCCGCTGGAGCGAGGAGCGCAGCGAGGCTGCCCAGGCGACCGTGCACGGCAGAGGCCAGGTCCAGCAGATCGAGCTCGCGGCCGACGCGGATGGGCACGTGCTGGCGGTACGCGTCGAGCTGCTCGCCGACATGGGCGCCTACCTGCAGCTCGTCACCCCGGGTGTCCCGCTTCTCGGCGCGTTCCTCTACCACGGGGTCTACGACGTGCCGGTCTACTCGTTCACGTGCACCGGGGTGTTCACGAACAAGACGCCGACCGACGCGTACCGCGGCGCGGGGCGGCCGGAGGCCACCTACGCGATCGAGCGCGCGATGGACGTCCTCGCACGCAAGGTCGGCCTCGACCCCGTGGAGGTGCGCAGGCGCAACTTCATCGGAGCGGACAGGTTTCCCTATGCGTCGGCAGCAGGCCTCGTCTTCGACAGCGGGAACTACGGGGCAGCTCTGGATGCCGCCCTCGAGCTCGTCGACTACGAAGGCCTGCGCAGCGCGCAGGAGAGTCGCCGCGCCGAGGGCGCGACCCGGCTACTCGGCATCGGCCTGTCCTGCTACGTCGAGATGTGCGGGCTCGCGCCCTCGCGGGTCCTCGCGTCGCTGAACTACGCCGCCGGTGGTTGGGAGACGGCCGCCGTCCGGATGCTTCCGACCGGAAAGGTGCAGGTGGTGACCGGGACGAGCCCGCACGGGCAGGGCCATGTCACGTCGTGGTCGATGATCGTCGCCGACAAGCTCGGTGTCTCGCCCGAGGATGTCGAGGTCCTTCACTCGGACACTGCGGTCTCGCCGCTCGGCCTTGACACCTACGGGTCGCGCTCGCTCGCGGTCGGCGGGACGGCGGTCGCGCTCGCGGCGGACAGGCTGGTCGACAAGGCGCGCCTCCTCGCCGCTCACCGCCTCGAAGCTGCCCCAGAGGACCTCGAGCTGTCGGGGGGGCAGTTCAGTGTCCAGGGATCGCCCACGAGCTCCGTCGCCCTCGGGGTGCTCGCCTTCGAGGCGTTCACTGCCCACGACCTGCCCGAGGGAATGGAGCCGAACTTAGAGGCGTCGGCTACCTACGACCCGACGAACTTCACGTTCCCCTTCGGCACTCACGTCGCGGTGGTGGACGTCGACACCGAGACGGGAAAGGTGGACCTCGTCCGCTATGTGGCGGTCGACGACTGCGGGAATCAGATCAATCCGCTCATCGTCGACGGGCAGGTGCATGGTGGCATCGCGCAGGGCATCGCGCAGGCTCTCTTCGAGGAGGCGGTCTACGACGACGAGGGCAACTTGCTCACGACGACGTTCGCCGACTATCTCGTGCCCGCTGCGTCGGAGCTGCCGAGCTTCTCCCTCGGACGTACGGTGACGCCCAGCCCCTCCAATCCGATGGGGGTGAAGGGTATCGGCGAGGCGGGTACGATCGCGTCGACCCCCGCCGCGGTGAACGCGGTCGTGGACGCGCTTGCACACCTCGGCGTCGAGAACCTCGCCATGCCGGTGACGCCTGAACGCGTGTGGCGGTCGATCGGCGCTGCGGCGCCAGGAACGGGAGGTGGCAGATGATCCCTGCGAGCTTCGAGTACCGCCGCGCCGACTCGGTCGACCAGGCGCTCGGCTGGCTCGCCGAGGACCCCGACGAGACGAAGCTCCTCGC
>JBOGGB010000141.1:0-10170 GCA_050743605.1 Acidimicrobiales bacterium | reverse complement strand
CCGACCACGAGAAGGCGATGGTCGTCGACACAGACGAGGCGTGGATCATGACGCTGAATTTGACCTCCCAGTTCTATCCGAACACGAGGGACTTCGCGGTCCTGGACACGACCCCGGCCGATGTCAGCGCCATCGTGTCGACCTTCGACGCTGACTTCGCCCATCGGTCGATCGTTCCACCCGTGGGAGCGGACCTCGTCTGGAGCCCTACCAATGCCTCGAGCGCACTGCTTTCTATCGTTGCAGCCGCGCGCTCGACCCTCTGGGTGGAGAGCGAAGAGCTATCCGATGCCACAATCGTGAGCGCGCTTGTGGCAGCTGCGCACCGCGGTATCGCCGTTCATCTGGTCATGAACGACACAGCGAAATACGCGGGGGCCTTCGACGAACTGGCGAGTGCCGGTGGCAAGGTGGGGACCTATCCAGGCGATCCGGGCCTCTACATCCATGCGAAGGCGGTCGTCGCCGATGCGGGAACCTCGAGTGCGGAAGCGTTCATTGGATCGCAAAACTTCTCTTCGACGTCACTCCATGACAATCGAGAGCTGGGGCTCACGACGCGCAATACTGCGATCGTGAGAGAGCTTGCCGCGGTTCTCGAGCGTGACTACGCGGGCTCCACCGTCTGGAACAGTCCGAGCGCGCCGCGCTCCTCCGCCTCGTGCACGGCGACCGCCAGCCCAGCGAACGACGGTTACGCCGGTGATTACGACGTCTACGTCCACTCGAACCAGCCGAATTCGGAGGCGACGGTCTCTGACACGACCGACCGATATGTTCACGAGACGGACGGTACGGGATACGCCTACGTCAGGCTCTGGCACCAGTATCCAGGAGAGCACATCAGCGTCACCGTCGGAGAGGCGCACTGCTCGACGACCGCCTGAGCCGTTGCGACGGTGTGCGATCGCGTGCGCTTGGCAGCGGTGACGCTTCCAGGAGCCGTTAGGCGGCAAGCCGCTTGGGGGGGAATTCCTGTTCCACGAGGGTGGAGATCTGCTCGACCACATGCGGAGGATGTACGGAGAGAAACTGGTGGAACCCGTGCTCGAGAAGGTCCATGCCACAGATCCAGACGCCCCTCACCTCCTCGGGGGTGCGCGATCGGTCGACGTCGCTGCAGAGCACCATGAAGCCTCGAACGGCGACTGTTTCGAGCGACGCCCTCCGGAGCACGTCCCTTGCCGACTCGACGAGTCGTACGACGCGGTCGAGCTCGCGCGTGCGAGTCAGCGGGCCCGAGTAGAGGCGGTCGCCCTTGACCTTCAGCGGATGGGTCCACCTCTTGGCTTCGAGCACCGCCACCCCTGCTGGTCCGACGAGGAGATCGTCGACGCCTCCCCCTTTTGGCGAACGACGATCAGAGAGCGGATGCCAACCGAGGTGCACGAGCCGTCCGACCACTCCGTCCAGTGCGGCTTCGCTGTCGATATTGGCTCTGTAGTTCGCTGCGTACCTCTCGAGTGACTGCGCACGATGCCGGAGCCTCGCGGCGAGCGCCTCAGCCTGTGGTGCCATGATGCGTGCCAAGCTCCCCGATCCCATGGTCCACCCCCTTCTCCCGCCTTGATGGCCCATCGCTGCTTGCACCAATGACTAGGGCCTGCAATGTACCAGTCACTGCCGCTGTGTTCAAGGAATGGGCACTCCATGTGAGCCGTTCGCTCGTGGGAGATCCGAGGCCCTCGGCTCGGTTGCTATCCTGCATTGTCGTGCTTCACGGACGATGGACCGAGCACGCGGGCCGGCGTTGACGCTGGGGGCGGCGCCTGACGGCACGGCGGAGCGCGTGGCGTTGTGGCGAGCGCTGCACACCATGGTGGATGCGGCGCCCCATGTGCTCGAGGACGTCGTCGGGCTGGAGCTGGTTGCTCCGGGTGAAGGCTGGCGTGCTCGGCCGGACATGGATCCCGAGTTCACTCGCGGATTCCGTGCCTCCGTAGTCGCCCGCGCGCGGACCATCGACGATCTCGTCGTCGATGAGTCGAGAAAGGGCGTCTCGCAGTATGTCCTCCTCGGCGCGGGGCTCGACACCTTCTCCCAGCGCCGGCCGGATGTGGGCGCACGGATGTTCGTCTTCGAGGTCGACCGTCCCGGCCAACAGGCTTGGAAGCGCCAGCGGCTGGTCGATCTCGGTTACGGGGTCCCAGCGTGGCTCAGGCTTGTTCCCACCGACTTCGAAACTCCCGATGACTGGTATGAGAAGCTCAGCCGCGCCGGCTTCGATCCCTCCGAACGGACGGTCGTCGCGTCGACCGGTGTCAGCATGTACCTCACGAAGGAGTCCAACAGGCTGGTGCTCGAGCAGGCGGCTCGCTTCGCGTCGGGTTCGACGCTGGCCATGTCGTTCCTGGTCCCACCTGAGCTGCTCGACGGCGCGGATCGAGCCGGATTGGAGGTGGCCGCGAGCGGGGCACAGTCGACGGGAGCGCCGTTCCTCAGCTTCTACGACCCCGAGGAGATGCTGGCGGCCGCGAGGGACGCGGGCTTCCGAGTCGTTCGGCACGTCCCGGGAGCTTCGCTTGCCGAGCGCTACTTCGTAGGGCGAGCGGACGGGCTCAGACCTTCTTCCGGTGAGGACTTCCTCGTCGCGGCGACGTGACGGCGCGCCTGCGCTCTGCCGCACGCGCGATCGCCCTAAATCGCCCCTTCGGTCGTGAGCGCCGCGATCTCATCGTCGGAGAACCCGAGCTCATCACCGAGGACCTCTCTGGTGTGCTGGCCGAGGAGCGGCGCAGACGTGTACTCGACGGGTGAGTCGGAGAGCTGCATCGGGCAGCCCACCGTGTGGTACGTACCTCGCTCGGGGTGGTCGACGGAGGCGATGAGCCCGCGGTCGCGAAGGGATTCGTCGCAGAGAAGCTCCTTCGTGTCGAAGACCGGGCCGCAGGGCACGCCGATGCCGTTCAGACGCTCGTACACCGCCCACTTGGTCATCGTCGACGTCCACTCCTCGATCACGGAGAACACCTCCTCGAGGTGCTGCACTCGCTGCTCCGGCGTCGCGTAGGCCGGGTCATCGACAAGTTCGCGTCGGCCCATGCACTCGCAAAGCACGGCCCACTCGGTGGGGCGGACGATCAGGTAGACGTAGTCGTTCGGGCCGCAGGGCGCGCAGCGCACGGCCGATCCCGGGTGACCTCCGCCCGAGGCGTTGGCCGATCGTGGGACCGCTCCGTCCTCGCTCTGCACCGGGTACTCGTCGAGGGGGGCAGCGAGCAGCCGCTGCTGGTCGCGCAGCTTCACGCGGCACAGGTTCAGGACCGAATCCTGCATCGCGCACACGACTCGCTGGCCCCTGCCCGTGTGGTGGTCACGCTGGATCAGCGCGGCCAGGATCGCAGCTACGAGGTGGACGCCCGTCCCCGAGTCGCCGATCTGGGCACCAGTCACCGTCGGGGGGCCCGCGGGCTCTCCAGTGGTGGACATCGACCCACCCATCGCCTGAGCGATGGGCTCGTACGCCTTGGCGTCCTCGAACCTCCCCGGACCGAACCCCTTCACCGAGGCGTAGACGAGCCGCGGGTACCGCCCGTGGAGCTCCTCCCATCCCAGGCCGTTGCGCTCCAGCACCCCAGGGCCGAAATTCTCGACGAGCACGTCTGCGATCGCCAAGAGCCGCTCGAGCACCCGCATCCCGCCTGAGGTCTTGAAGTCAAGCGTCAGGGAGCGCTTGTTCGAGTTCAGCATCGTGAAATAGAGGCTGTCGACATCTGGGCGGTCCCGAAGCTGCTGACGGGTGACGTCGCCGCCCTTGGGCGACTCCACCTTGATGACGTCGGCACCGAGCCACGCCAACAGCTGCGTGCAGCTCGGCCCCGACTGGACGTGGGTCATGTCGACGATCCGTACACCCGAGAGTGCCTTTGGCTGCGGACCGTTCACCGGGCCTCCCTCGGTTGCCTCAGGACCACTTCTGCCCACCTGTTCACTTGTACATGGTCTGGTTCTGCGTGCCCGGAGCGTACGCGTCCGGGTCGAGCCAGACGTTCAAGATCGCGCAGGTCCCGGATGCACGCGCGCGCTCGAGTGCCGGGGCGATCTCGTCGGGGTGGTCGACGGCCTCTCCGTAGATCCCGAGGGCATCGGCGAACCTGTCGAAGTGCACGTCGCCGAGGTAGTTGGCGACGGAACCGCGTGCGGGGCCGTACTTCTGGATCTGTCCGCACCGGATCTGGTTCATATGCGAGTTGTTGCCGACGACGGCGATGTAAGGCAACCCGAATCGCTGCGCGCTCTGGACGTCGAAGGCGGTCATCGCGAAGGAACCGTCTCCGAACAGAGCTACCACTTCCTTGCCCGGGCAGGCGAGCTTGGCGGCCATCGCGAACCCGGTGCCCACGCCGAGGGTCCCGAGAGGTCCGGGGTCCATCCAGGAGCCGGGCGCCTTCGGGCGTACCACGTTGCCGGCGAAGGTGACGACGTCCCCGCCGTCTCCGACGAAGACCGAGTCTTTGGTCAAGAAGCGGTCGATCTCATGGGCGAGCCGATACGGATGGATGGGAGTTGCCCCGCTCTCGAGTGTGGGCAGACGGCCGGCGACGAGCGCGGTCTCCCGCTCCCGCAAGTGTGCCGCCCACTCCGTTCGGGAAGCCCGTGCCTTGTCTTCCACCGTGCCGGTCGCCGAGGTGACGAGCCGGAGGATCACGCCCACGTCGCCCACTAGACCGATCTCGACGTCCCGGTTGCGGCCGACGGTCGCAAAGCCCATGTCGATCTGGACGACGGTCCGTGCCTTCAGCGAGGCGCCGTAGCGGAGACGGAAGTCGAAGGGCGTGCCAACGACCACGATCGTGTCGGCGTCGGCGAACGCATCTCTCCTCGTCAGCTGGAAGAGGAGCGGATGGGAAGGCGGCAGCGTCCCGCGCGCGGCCCCGTTCAGGTAGCAGGGGATCCCGAGCTGCTCGACGAACGCGACAGAAGCGTCGGTTGCCCGGCACGTCCATACTTGTTGGCCGAGGAGGACGCACGGCCGCTCGGCGCGGCGGAGCACGTCGGCGAGCCTCTCCACGTCGGCAAGGTCGCCCGCGCTCTTCGTCGACGCTCTCGAGTGTCCGGGAGCCGGAATACGGGCCGTGTGCGCGGGGACCGTAGCGTCGAGGATGTCCCGCGGGATCTCCAGGTAGACGGGTCCCGGCGCTCCGGCGAGCGCCTCCCTCGCGGCCATGGCGACGAAGTCCGCGATGCGAGCCGTCGCGGGGATCGACGACGCGAATTTCGTGATCGGCCGCAGCATGTCGACGTGGGGAAGGTCCTGGAGCCCTCCCATCCGGTGCTGGCTCGACGCCGCCTGGCCCCCGATCAGGAGCATCGGGCTCTCCGCGCGCAGCGCGTTCGCCACCCCCGTCACCGCGTTGGTCGTCCCCGGCCCGGCCGTCACGACGGCACAGCCCAAGTTGCCCGTCATGCGCGCGTAGCCATCCGCCGCGTGCGCGGCGACCTGCTCGTGGCGGACGTCCACGATGCGAACCTTCTCGTCCAGGCACCCGTCGTAGATATCGGAGATGTGGCCGCCGCACAGAGTGAAGATCGTGTCGACGCCCTCGTTACGAAGTGCGCGCGCAACGAGGTGGCCGCCAGAGATCACCTGTTCTCCGGGCACTTCAGTCACGGTGTCGTCGCCCACAGCTTTCACCCCAGATCTCGTGCAGACGAGCGTTGCTGCCAACCCTCGACCGCTGAAGGTTGCGTGCAAGAGACTAATCTTCCATCCGCAGAACCGTGGCACGAGGCTCGCACGAGCGTCTTCGGATCCCGGTGCTCGATCCCGCAACGGGTGCGGCGTGCCAAACGCCTCCAGTGCACGGGTGCGCTTCGCCCGGCGATGCCGGGACGCTCTCCGCCCCATGTGGTCGACGCGGCGGAGAGAACCCAGGTGCTGCAGCTCGCCGCCCGAAGGGCCGCGACCGACCCTCGCGACGCCGGGCTCGCACTGTGTGGCAGCAGTTGAGCGAGCCCCCGCCAGTATGCGTCGCGGGTCGAGTCGCAGTTCGTCAAGGCGGGAAAGTGGTCGCTGCCGGCCTGCCTCCCTGCTCCGCGAGGTAGCCTCCGCGCTGTGACCGGGCTGCGTAGAGAAAGCCACGTTCGAGTCGATCGTGTCCTTCGGGATCTCCGCGTCGGGTCCCCTCCGGAGTCCGGCGTTCGCTGATGGCGTTCTCGACCATCGAGGAGGCCGTCGAGACCATAGGACGGCTGGGCATGGTCCTCGTCGTCGACGACGAGGACCGCGAGAACGAAGGTGATCTCGTCATGGCTGCCGAAGCTGCGACGCCCGAGGCGATTGCCTTCTTCCTCTCGCATACCTCGGGCGTGATCTGCGTGCCTTTGCTTCCGGAGCGAGCCGACGAGCTCGACTTGCCGCTCATGGTGCATGACAACACCGAGTCGCAGCGGACCGCCTTCACGGTCAGCGTGGACGCGAGGCACTCGACGACGACCGGCATCTCCGCCGCGGACCGAGCAGCCACTATCGCCGCGCTCACGGATCCCGAGACCCGGCCGACCGACCTGAACCGTCCGGGTCACATCTTCCCCTTGCGGTACCGGCCCGGCGGGGTGCTGAAGCGCGCGGGCCATACCGAGGCGACGATCGACCTCACGCGGGCGGCCGGCCTCACTCCGGCTGGGGTCCTCTGTGAGGTCGTGAGCCAGGACAAGTCGAGGATGGCACGCCTACCCGAGCTCGAGAGGCTCGCAAAGCAGCACGGGCTGCCGCTGGTCTCGATCGCCGACCTCATCCGCTGGCGCCGCCGCACCGAGAAGCTCGTCCTCAAGGTTGCCGAAGCCCGGGTCCCGATCGCAGGTGGCGACTGGCGGGCCCTTGTCTACGAATCGGTGCTCGACGGAGAGCAGCATCTCGCCCTTGTGAAGGGTCAGGTCGGGCCGGAGGAGCTCGTGCGCGTGCACTCGGAGTGCCTGACCGGAGACGTGTTTGGATCCCTCCGCTGCGACTGTGGGCCGCAGCTGCATGCGGCGCTCGATCTCATCGAAGAGGAGGGGAGGGGAGTGGTCGTCTATCTCCGGGGCCACGAGGGCCGGGGGATCGGGCTGGCCGGGAAGATCCAGGCGTACAAGCTCCAGGAGCAGGGTCACGACACGGTCGATGCCAATCTCGCCCTCGGTCACCCGGCCGACAGCCGGGAGTACGGCATTGGTGCCCAGATGCTGGTCGACCTCGGGGTCACGACGATGCGCCTCATGACGAACAACCCGACGAAACGGGGAGGTCTCGAAGGTTTCGGGCTCGACGTGATCGAGCGGGTGCCGCTCCAGCTCGCTCCGAACCCCGAGAACCTGGCGTACCTGCGTACCAAGCGCGAGCGCATGGGGCACCTCCTCGAGGGTCTCGACGGGCCCGACGGGCCCGACGGAACCCGGTAGGACCTACGGGGGGATATCGGCGCTCCCACGCGATTTGCGATGCCGTTGAGCGGGAGGTGACGGCTCGTTGCGCTGAGAGGGGAAAGATTCCTCGGCGTAAGGGCTATCGGGGACCACTCACGGTTCCCGTCCACACGGGAGTGGAGAGACCGTGGAACCGCAAAGCGCGAACGCATCACCTCAGCTCACGAGCCTGGTCGGACCGACCGTCCTCGGTGGCCAGGGGGATGTCGCGGAAATTCGAGAACGTCACCGCCAGCGCCGGCTGCGGAAGCTCCTGGCAGTGCTCACCATCCTGCTCGTATGGGTTGTGTGGCGTCAGATCGTGCACGCGCCGCTGCTACCCGTGCCCCACCTGAGTGGCACATTCACGCGTTACGCTCCTGCGCTCTTGCTCATCGGGTTGCTCGCCCTGGTCCTGGGCGCGCAATTCGTCGGTGGCGGTGCGTCTCCTCACACGCTCTTCCGGCCCGGCGATATCGAAGTGGGGCTCGACGACGTGGTGGGCATCGACAGCGTGAAGCAGGAGGTCGTGAAGACGCTGAACCTGTTCCTCGGATACAAGCGCTACAAGGAGCTGGGTGGACTTCCGCGAAGGGGCGTCCTGTTCGAGGGTCCACCTGGGACGGGCAAGACGTACCTCGCAAAGGCCATGGCGCGCGAGGCTGACGTTCCCTTCCTCTTCGTGTCCGCGACCTCCTTCCAGTCCCACTTCTATGGCATGACCGGCCGCAAGATCCGGAGCTTCTTCCGCGCCTTGCGTGGATATGCCAAGAGCGAGGGCGGCGCCATCGGGTACATCGACGAGCTCGACGCGATCGGCGCGGCGAGGAGCGGGATGGGTAGCACGAGGGGCGATGGGCTCGCAGGCGTCGTGAACACGCTCCTCACCGAGCTGCAGTCCTTCGATCAACCTTCGAGAGCGAGTCGGATCGTCCGGCGCTTCTTCGTCGAACCGCTCAACCGGTTCCTCCCACCTTCGATCTGCATCCCCCCGAAGCCCGTGGCAGTGCCCAACGTCCTTATCGTCGCGGCGACCAACCGGGCGGACAACCTGGATCCTGCGCTGCTTCGCCCGGGTCGTTTCGATCGGTCGATCCACTTCTCACTCCCCTCGCGGGCGGCGCGCGCAGAGATTGCTCGCTACTACCTGGCTCGTGTCGCATGCGATTCTTCGATGACTCCTGCGGACGCGGCGGACCGGGTGGCCGGGATGACGGCCGGCTATTCCCCCGTCGCCATCTCACACATCATCAACACAGCGCTTCCCTTCGCGCTTATGAGGGGCCGGTCCGGGCTCACTCTCCAGGATCTCACCGAGGCCAAGGTCGAGTTCGAGACGGGGGAGAAGGACATCACGACCGTCTACACGGACGAGGAGCAGCGCCGCGTGGCCCTCCATGAGGCGGGCCACGCGGCTGTCGCCTACTTCTTGGGCGAAGGGCGCAGGCTCGATGTGCTGAGTATCGTCAAAAGGCGCGACTCGCTGGGCATGCTTGCCCATTCCGACGCCGAGGAGCGGTTCACCCGGACGAAGTCCGAGTGTGAGGTGCTCCTTCGCATCGCCATGGGGGGGAGAGCGTCGGAGCAGCTCTTCTTCGGCGAGGTGAGCTCGGGACCAGCGGGCGATCTGGTAGGTGCAACCAGGATCGCGGCGCAAATGGTCGGCGCCTTCGGCTTCGGCAGGTCCCTGCTGTCGCTCGGAGCGGACGTGCCGGGCCCCCTGAGCGGAGGGCTCGTCTCGAGCGTGCTCGAAGACCGCCAGATGCGTGCAGACGCGGAGAAGCTTCTCGAGGCCGCGTACGCGGACGCCGAAGCTGTGCTCCGCCGTCACCGCGCAGTCGTGACGGCGCTTGCGACAGCTCTGGTCGACCGCCGTGAGCTGATCGGCAGTGAGATCATCGAGGTGATCGAGGCGGTCGCGGGATCCGACAAGGGCAAGGCCGAGGCAAACCGGACACTCGATCTGCTGATGCGTCTGCCGAGCGGGTGAGGCATGGAGCTCTGGGTCCGCGTCCCTCGGACAGCCCTCGCCCCCGGGCTCGGGCCAGAGCCGGCGGGGCAAGAAGGGGCGCGGGGGAGGTAGACCGCAGGGGGTGGCCGCAGTAGCCGCGGTCGACGGAGTTCCTACAATGGCGTGTTCCCGGACATCTGGGAACCTCGGGGACGTAGCTCAGTTGGCTAGAGCGCCTGCTTTGCACGCAGGAGGTCGTGGGTTCGAGTCCCATCGTCTCCACCAGGGAAAACTCGGTCGAGCGAAGCGCTCCCGTGAGCCTGTTGGAGCAGTTGCTGGAGCAAATCCTGATCAAAAGCGCACCTCGGCCGAGAACGTGCCCAGGACATCGGGGGGATGGAGCCGGTCTCGGGACGCCCGCGTCGCTTGACGAAGCGATCCATGGACCAATGGTGACAGGCGCTCCTAGTCGACGTCCGGGACCGGGACCGGCGGCGGAAGACCGTTGTAGCGTGCCGCGGGCCTGATGAACCGATTGTGACTCGCTTGTTCCAAGACGTGAGCGGTCCATCCGATCGCCCGTCCTGCAGCGAACGTCGGAGTGAACATCTCGCGGGCGATGCCGCAGGAGCTCATCACGACCCCGGCGTAGAACTCCACGTTCGTGTACAGGCGCCTCCCTGGCTTCATGTCGGCCAGTACACGGACAGCCGCTGTCTCGACCTGCGTGGCGAACTCTACGAGGGGACCGCCGAGTGAACGGGTGAGGTCGCGGAGGAAGAGTGATCGAGGGTCGTCCGTCTTAGCGACGTGGCTGCAGATCGGCCTCCTTGCAG
>JBOGGB010000140.1:0-5796 GCA_050743605.1 Acidimicrobiales bacterium | reverse complement strand
TCGGCGGGGAGCAGTCCGGCCACATCGTCTTCCGCAGGCGGGCGACGACGGGCGACGGGGTGCTCACCGGCGTGCTGCTCGCCGACGCAGTCGTCCGCTCGGGGCTCACGCTCGCCGAGCTGGCGGCGGGGCTCGTCGAGCGCGTCCCGCAGGTGCTCGTGAACGTCGCGGTGCCCGATCCCGGCCGCCTCGCCCGGGCCGACGTCGTGTGGAGGGCGGTGGCCGAGATCGAGGCGGAGCTCGGCTCGGCCGGCCGGGTGCTGCTCAGGGCGAGCGGTACGGAGCCGCTCGTCCGGGTGATGGTGGAGGCGCCGACGCCCGAGGTCGCCGCGGAGGTCGCGGGCCGGCTCAGCCAGGTCGTCCAGGCCGCCCTCGCCGACGGTTAGCCTCGGCTCGATGTGCGGGATCATCGGCGTCACCGGGGACCGGGAGGCGCTCGATACGATCTTCGAGGGGTTACGACGCCTCGAGTACCGGGGCTACGACTCCGCCGGGGTGGCGCTCGTCGGCGATCACACGCTCTGGAGGGAGCGGGTCGCGGACGGCACCCATTCGGTCGCCGACCTGGCGACCGTCAGAGACGCGGCGCCGCCGTCGCGTACCGGGATCGGCCACACGCGCTGGGCGACCCATGGGAGCCCGACTGTGGCGAACGCACACCCCCACGTCGACTGCCGCGGACAGGTTGCCCTCGTCCACAACGGGATCATCGAGAACCACGCGGAGCTCGCCGCCTCGCTGGCCGGTCGGGGTCACACGTTCGCCTCGGAGACCGATACCGAGGTCCTCGTGCACCTGCTCGAAGAGGCGCTCGGACGCGGCGAGGGGCTAGGCGACGCCCTGCGCCGGACGCTCGGACAGCTGCGTGGGGCCTTCAGCGTCGTCGCGCTCAGCACCTCCGATCCCGAGCTGATCGTGGCGGGGCGGCGCGCCGTCCCGCTGCTCGCGGCCCTCGGAGATGAGGCTGGCTTCGTCGCGTCCGACATTTCGGCGCTCCTGGGTCGGGCGCGCCTCTACTTCGCCCTCGACGACGACCAGGTCGCGGAGGTGCGCCCCGGATCCCTCCGAGTGACGACCCTCGACGGCCGTGAGGTGGATGCGAGCGCGGTGACGGTGGACCCGTCCTGGGACGTCGCCGCGGCGCAGAAAGGCGGCTTCGACGACTTCATGTCCAAGGAGCTCCTCGAACAGCCCCGGGCGGTTGCCGACACCCTCCTCGACCGGCGGGCCGGCGACGGGTCGCTCGTGCTCGACGAGCTCCGCCTCTCGCCCGATGAGCTCCGGAGCGTGGACAAGGTCGTCCTTGTGGCGTGCGGGAGCAGCTTCCACGCCGGCATGGTGGCCAAGTACGCAGTGGAGCGGTGGGCGAGGCTCCCCGCCGAGGTCGAGATCGCCAGCGAGCTCCGGTACCGCGAGCCGGTGCTGCACGAGCGGACCCTCGTGGTGGGGGTGAGCCAGTCGGGCGAGACGCTCGACACGCTCGAGGCGCTCCGCGAGGCGCGCCGCGCGGGGGCGCGGACGCTCGTCGTCTCCAACGTCGTCCATTCCACCATGGCACGGGAGGCCGACGGCACGATCTACACGCGCGCGGGCCCCGAGATCAGCGTCGCGTCGACCAAGTGCCACCTCGCGCAGATCGTCGCGCTGGAAGTGCTGGCGCTCGCCCTCGGGCAGTGGCGGGGGACCATGGGGCCGGCGGCCGTCGCCACCGTCCTCGACGAGCTCCACCGCCTCCCGGCTGCGCTCGAGGACGCGCTCGGACGCCGGGAGGAGGTCGAAGAAGTCGCGGACGCGCTCTCGGGCGCCCGCGACTTCTTCTTCATCGGCCGCAACATCGGCTACCCGGTCGCGCTCGAAGGTGCGCTCAAGCTGAAGGAGATCTCGTACCTCCGGGCCGAGGGCTACCCCGCCGGGGAGCTGAAGCACGGCCCGCTCGCCCTCGTCGAGCCCGGAGCGGTGCTGGTGGCGGTCCTCGACCCGTTGCGCGACAAGATGCGGTCCAACGTGGCCGAGGCGGCGGCCCGCGGCGCGACCGTGGTCGTCGTCGCCGCAGACGGCGATCGGCATGCCGCCGGGGACCACGTGCTGCGCGTGCCCGATGTGGCCGACCCCCTGCTCGCGCCAGCGGTCCAGGTGGTGCCGCTCCAGCAGCTCGCATACTGCCTCGCGCGACGGCGCGGCAACGACGTCGACCGGCCGCGCAACCTCGCCAAGACGGTGACGGTCGAGTGACGACGATCACCGGCGTGGGGGTCGACGCGGTGGACGTGGCGCGCTTCGGTGCGGCGCTCGGTCGACGCCCGGCGATCGCGGACCGGTTGTTCACGGACGGCGAGCAGCGTGACGGCGCGGGCGACGTCCAGCGACTGGCCGCCCGGTTCGCGGCCAAGGAGGCGACCATGAAGGCCCTCGGTGGCGGAGTCGGCAGCTTCGGCTGGCGCGATGTGGAGGTGGTGCGCCTCGACACGGGCCAGCCGGCGCTCCACCTCTGTGCGGCGGCCGCCGCGCTGGCGTCGCGCCGAGGGGTCGCACGCTGGCACGTGTCCCTCACCCACACGCCGACGGTCGCCATCGCCATGGTGGTGGCCGAGGCCTGAGCGTGCGTCCCGTCGTGACCGTTGCCGAGATGCGCGCGGCCGACTCGGCGTCGCCTGTCCCGGAGGCGACCCTGGTCCGCCGCGCCGGCACTGCGACCGCGGTCTCGGCCCTCCGGATGCTCGGAGGTGCCTACGCGAGGCGTGTGGTGGTCGTCGCGGGCAAAGGGAACAACGGAGCCGATGGCCGCGTCGCGGCCGCAGCCCTGCGGCGGCGGGGCGCGAGGGTGACGGTCGTCACGCCGGACGCGCACATCGGCGAATGCGACCTCGTCGTCGACGCGGCGCTGGGCACCGGGGCGCGCGGGGAGTATGTCGCGCCCGTGCCGCCGCCAAGAGCGCGCGTGCTCGCCGTCGACATCCCTTCTGGGGTCCACGGGGACACTGGCGAGGCCCCCGGTCGCCCGATGGCCGCGACACGCACGGTGACGTTCGCCGCGCTGAAGCTGGGCTTGCTGCAGGGTGACGGGGCGCGCCTCGCCGGCTCGGTCGAGGTCGCCGACATCGGGCTCGGGGAGCTCCAGGCCGAGGTGTCACTCGTCGAGGACTCCGATGTCGCCCATCTCCTGGCGCGCCGGCCGGTCGACTCCCACAAGTGGGCGACCGCGGTCTGCGTGGTGGCGGGCTCTCCGGGCATGGAGGGCGCGGCAGTGCTCTCGGCCGAGGGCGCCATGCGGGCGGGCGCCGGGATGGTACAGCTCGGTGTTCCCGGGAGCGCGGGCTCGCCGGCGGGCGGGAGCGGGCCCGTCGAGGCGGTCCGCTTCGCGCTCGGCGATCGCGGATGGGCAGGCGACGTCCTCGACGTTCTCGGCCGGTGCCGCGCGTTGGTCATCGGCCCCGGGCTCGGACGGACAGCGCGCACGGTTGCAGAAGTCCGCGCCGTGGTCGCCGGCGCTCCCGTTCCGGTGGTCGTCGACGCCGGCGCCCTCTTCGCGCTCGGCGACGCCGCCTCGGCGCGCGCGGTGGTCGCAGGCGACCGGCCCGTCGTGGTCACGCCCCACGACGGCGAATACGCGCTCCTCTGCGGCGGACCGCCGGGAGCTGACCGCGTGGCGGCGGCGCGACGGCTCGCGGGCGCGTCGGGGGCCATTGCCCTCGTCAAGGGATCGCTGACTGCTGTCGCGTCCCCGTCGGGGGCGGTGGTTCTCGCCGCGTCGGGGAGCGCGCGCCTCGCCACGGCGGGGACCGGCGACGTGCTGTCGGGGATCATCGGTGCGTTCCTGGCGCGCGGCGTGCCCGCGCTCGAAGCCGCCGGGCTCGCGGCGCACGTCCACGGCCGCGCCGCGTCCGACGGGCCTGCCGAGGGGCTCCTCGCGGGCGACCTGCCGCGCCTCGTCTCGCAGGCCCTCTCTTGCCGGCTCGCCGACACCGAACGCGCGGGTCCGGGGAGGCGGGGCGCAGGTGGCTGACCGGCGAGCCGCTCGAGCAGTATGGGCGGAGGTCGACCTCGTGGCGCTGGCGGCGAACGTCGCCCTCCTCGCCCGCTGTGCCGAGCCGGCATCCCTGTACGCCGTGGTGAAGGCGGACGCCTACGGCCACGGCGCCGTGCCGGTGGCCCGTGCAGCCGTCGGGGCCGGCGCGGCAGGCCTCGCCGTCGCGCTTGTGGCAGAGGGGCTCGAGCTGCGCGCCCACGGCGTCACCGCGCCGGTCCTGGTGCTCTCCGAGGCTCCGCCCGACGCCGCAGACGATCTGGTCCGCGCGGGCCTCAGCGCGACGGTGACGACGATGCAGGGGCTCCGTACGCTCGCGGCTGCAGCGCGCCGCTCCGCCACCCGTGCCCGGCTGCACGTGAAGGTGGACACGGGCATGCACCGCATCGGGGTGGCGCCGGGGGAGACGGGGGAGCTGGTCCGGGCTGCCGAGGCGGAGCCCGCGCTCGTCTGCGAAGCGGTGTGGACCCACCTCGCCGTTGCGGACGGAGCCACCGAGGAAGACCGCGCGTTCACCTCTCACCAGCTCGAGACGTTCGACACGGTCGTGGACGGGCTGGGCGCGCGGCCGCGGCTCCTCCACGCGGCCAACACGGCCGCGGCGGTGGGATGGCCGTCGGCCCGCTACGACCTCGTGCGTTGCGGCATCGGCATGTACGGCTACGCGCCCTCGGGAGCAATGGCCGACGGCAGCGCCGGGGAGGACGTGGCGTCCGTCCTCGCTGGGCTCCGACCGGTCCTCGCCTTGAAGGCGCGTGTGAGCGCAGTTCGCGAGCTGGAGACCGGGGCGCGTCCCTCCTACGGGCGGCGCAGGCCCCTGCCTCGGCGCAGCGTCGTCGCGACGGTGCCCATCGGCTACGCCGACGGGGTGCCCCGGCGTCTGTTCGACACCGGCTGCCCAGTGCTCGTCGGCGGCCGCCCCAGGCCGCTCGCGGGCGTCGTGACCATGGACCAGCTGATGGTCGACTGCGGACCGGGTGCGACGGTCGTCCCCGGCGACGAGGTCGTCCTCCTCGGCCGCCAGGGTGCCGCGACGATCGATGCTGCCGACTGGGCCGAGCGGCTCGGGACCATCGCGTACGAGGTGTTGTGCGGCATCGGGCCGCGAGTCCCGCGGGTCCATGTCGCAGGAGCCCGGGAGTGAGCCGGGACCCGCGCGGGGCGTGGCTCCGTCGGGTCGGTCCAGAGGGCGTCGCTGCCGCCGGGCTCACGCTGCCGCCGGATCTCCGTCACCACTTCGTCGAGACCAGCGACGGCGGCCGCGTCCACGTCGTCGAGCGTGGGGAGGGCCCGACCTCGGTCCTCGTGCACGGGATCACGCTCTGCGCAGCGACGTGGGCGCCGCAGCTCCGCACGCTCGAAGGCCGCGTCGTCGCGGTCGACCAGCGAGGGCACGGACAGTCGCGCGCGGGGCGAGAAGGCTACGCCTTCGACCGACTGGGGGCAGATCTCCTCGAGGTGCTCGAAGCGCTCGGCGTCCGCGACGCGGTCCTCGTCGGCCACTCGATGGGCGGGATGGTCGCCCAGCTGCTCGCCCTGACGCGTCCCGACGACCTGTCCCGCCACGTCCGGCGGCTGCTCCTCGTCGCCACCACGCACGGCCCGATCCTCACCCCGCCGATCGCGGCCGCCGCGACCGCCGCGCTCTCCCGTCTCCTCCGAGCGGCCGAGCGCCGCGGCCGAGGGCCGTTGCCGAGGGCGGCGACCGTGTGGGCGGCGCGGGCCGCGTTCGGTGCCTCCCCGTCCCCTGCCGCGGTCGAGCTCCTCTGCGA